>NZ_JBIXLM010000012.1:0-108843 GCF_045798545.1 Paeniglutamicibacter sp. ORCA_105
GTGGGTTAACGTCTCGGTCCGTTAGGGATTTCTGATCACGTATGGAATGCAAAAGGCCACGGTGCAAGGGAATCATTCCCTTGCACCGTGGCCCCCGTACTACGCCTAGCCGATGGCTCAGGCTCGCGCGTCCAGCCAGGCTGCGGCTTCCTGCGCCAGCTGTGCCGGTGTGGCCGCGATGTCCAGCACCACGCCGGCCTCATCCGATTCCAACGGCTCGAGTGTGGCCAGCTGTGATTCGAGCAATCCGACCGGCATGAAGTGCCCGGGGCGGGCGCTCATGCGTTCGGTAAGCAGCTCGACGGTTCCGTGCAGGTGGATGAACACCGTACCCGGCGCCTCTGAGCGGATCAGGTCGCGGTAGGAGCGCTTGAGCGCCGAACACGCGATGACCATCGACCCGGATTCGGCCGAGCCGAGGCGTTCGCCCACCTCGCGCAGCCACGGTTCGCGGTCATCGTCGTCCAGCGGGTGCCCGGCGGCCATCTTGTCGATGTTCGACTGCGGATGCAGGGAGTCCCCGTCGAGGAACCCCGCCCCCAGCTCCTTGCCCAGCAGTTCACCGACGGTGGACTTGCCGCAGCCGGAGACACCCATGACGATGACTCGGTGCAGCGTGACTGCCGCGCCGTTGACGGCGGTGTCGGTGGCGGCTTCCATGGTTCCGGCGCTCACCAGTCGTGGACGGTGCCGTCGATGAGACGGTTGTAGGGCAGGTAGGCCTGCTGGTACGGGTAGGACAGCGCGGCTTCCTCGTTGAACTCGACGCCCAGGCCAGGCTTGTCGCCCGGGTGCAGGTAGCCGTCCTTGAACGTCATGGACTGCTCGAAGACCGTGTTGGTGGCGTCCGAGTGCTGCATGTACTCCTGGATGCCGTAGTTGTGGATGGCCAGGCCCACGTGCAGCTGGGCGGCGAAGCCCACCGGGGAGATATCGGTCGGGCCGTGGAACCCGGACTTGACCTGGTACTGGGCGGCGTAGTCCATGACCTTCTTCAGCGGCGAGATGCCGCCGAAGTGGGTGGAGGCGGCGCGCACGTAGTCGATGAGCTGTTCCTTGATCAGCGACTGGAAGTCGTAGATCGTGTTGAAGACCTCGCCGATGGCGATCGGGGTGGTGGTGTGCTGGCGGACCAGGCGCAGCGCTTCCTGGTTCTCGCCAGGGGTGCAGTCCTCGAGCCAGAACAGGTCGTAGGGCTCCAGCGACTTGCCCAGCTTGGCGGCCTGGATCGGGGTCATGCGGTGGTGGCCGTCGTGCAGCAGCGGGATCTCGGGGCCGAATTCGTTGCGCACGGCCTCGAAGACGGTCGGCAGGTGGCGCAGGTAGGCGCGGGTGTCCCAGTCCTCTTCCTGCGGGAACGCGCCGCGGCCGGCGGGCTCGTAGTCGTAGCGTTCGCCCGAGGCCTGGGTCTGGGCGGCCACGCCGTAGACGGCCTTGATGCCCGGGACCGCGGTCTGCACGCGGATGGACTTGTAGCCCAGTTCCAGGTGCTCGCGGATCGAGTCGAAGAGCTGCTCGGTGTCGGTGCCCGAGGCGTGGCCGTAGGCGCGCAGGCCGTTGCGCGAGGCGCCGCCCAGCAGCTGGTAGACCGGCATGTTGGCGGCCTTGCCCTTGATGTCCCACAGGGCCATGTCCACCGCGGCGATCGCTGCCATGGTGATCGGCCCGCGGCGCCAGTAGGAGGAGCGGTAGAGGAACTGCCAGGTGTCCTCGATGCGGTGCGCATCCTTGCCGATGAGCAGCTGCGCGACGTGGTCCTTCAGGTAGGACGCGACGGCAAGTTCGCGGCCGTTCACGGTCGCGTCGCCGATGCCGACCAGGCCGGATTCGGTGGTGACCTTGAGGGTCACGAAGTTGCGTGACGGGCTGGTCACAAATACTTCTGCCTTGATGATTTTCATGGCAATCCTTTCAAATGCCCGGTGCTACGGTGCACCGGTGGTGACGGGGAGAAAAGTCAGTTGGTAAAGCGCCCGCGCAGGGCATGGATCGAGGCGATCGTGTCGGCGTCCCGGGACAGGTCCGCATCGATCACGGCCACCAGCGCCGCGGTCTGCTGCGGGGTCCCGGTGCCGATCGACGAATCGGCGAGAACCGCTTCCAGCGCGGCGGCGTTCGCATCCGCGACCGGCATTCCGGAGGCGTGCTGCGCGGCCAGCTGGTCGCACCAGGCTGCCAGCAGGCGCAAGGCCGCATTGCCGTCGCGCTCGGCATCCCGCTCGGCGCGGAACACAGGCAGCGCCCGTGCGGCGAGCTTGATCGATCCGTCGGTGGCGATCTGGGCCAGGTTGTGGGCGATGCGCGGGTTTTCGAAGCGTTCGCGCAGGGCCTGACGGTAGGAGGGGACCTTGAGCTCGGGCTCGGTCAGGTGCGCGGAGGCAGCATCCCAGAATTCCTCGACCCATCCGGAAACCGCCGGGTCGGCCAGGGCCTGGGCGACGGTGGCGTGTCCGCGCAGCTGCCCGGCGAAGGACATCAGCGTGTGGGCGCCGTTGAGCAGCCACAGCTTGCGGCGCTCGAAGGCCTCGAGGTCATCGACGAACTGCGCTCCAGCTTTTTCCCAGGCCGGACGCCCGGCCGGGAAGTCACCGGAGAGCACCCAGGAGGAAAACGGCTCGGTGACCACCGGGGACACGTCGGCGAAGCCGGTTTGCTCCGCGACGGTGGCACGGTCGGCGTCGGTGGTGCGCGGGGTGATGCGGTCGATGGAGGTGTCGACGAACGACACGTTCGCATCAATCCACCGGGCCAGTTCGGCGTCGATGGCCTGCGCGAAGCCGAGGATGCCGGCGCGGGTAACGGCGCCGTTGCCCGGCAGGTTGTCGCAGGAGACGATGGCCAGCGGCCAGCCGTCCCCGGAGCGGCGGGCAGCCAGGCCCACCAGGATCCGCGCGGCCGCGGTGGAAAGCCTCAGCTGGCCGAAGTCCGCCGCGGTGCTGGCGAAGAGGCCTGCGTCGTAGCGTTCGCGCAGCACCGAAAGGTCGGCCTGCACGGCCGCGTCGTCCAGGTCCAGTGCCGGTTCGCCGGCGCCCGCAGCCATTTTGTAGCCGGCCTCGGTGATGGTCAGGGTGAGGATTGCGGTGGACGGACTGGCCAGCAGGGTGGTCAGGGCGGCCATGTCGTTGCCGTCGTGGGCCTCGACGATGGAGTCGATGACCTCGAAGGTATCGCCTTCGGCTTCACGTCGGATGAGCGTGAACAGTCCGTCTTGGGCGGCAAGCTCGGTGGCTGCCATGGCGCTGCGTCCAGTGAAGGCGGCGATCCCCCAGCCGTCGTTCGCCCTGGCGGTGTACCAGGCCTGGTGGGCGCGGTGGAAGGCGCCCAACCCGATGTGCACGATGCGGACCTCGGCCTTGGCGGCCGGGTGGGTGGTGCGGTTCAGTTCGTGCGTGGCCACGGATCCGGCGCTCACAGCTTGAACGCCCGGCGCGGTGCGGCGTCGACGATGTCAACGATGATTTCGTGGGCGCGTTCCTCGGTGATGCGGTGCTCGGCGACCAGGCGGGCCAGGAAGGAGGCCTCCACGCGGCGCGAGGCGTCGTGACGAGCCGGGATCGAGCAGAAGGCGCGGGTGTCGTCGATGAAGCCCGAGGACCGGGAGAACCCGGCGGTCTCGGTGACGGCGGAGCGGAAGCGCATCATGGCATCGGGTGCATCCAGGAACCACCATGGGGCGCCGATGAACACCGACGGGTAGAACCCGGCCAGCGGCGCGATCTCGCGGGAGAACACGGTCTCGTCGATGGTGAAGGGGATGAAGTGGAAGCCCTTGGCGGTGCCGAAGTCGTTGAGCAGCGGCTGCAGGCCGGTGGCGAAGTCCACAGCGAAGGGGATGTCGTGCCCGGTGTCGGGGCCGAAGGTCTTCAGCGTTGCGGAGTGGGTGTTGCGGTGCACGCCGGGGTGCATGGTCATGACCAGTCCGTCTTCCACGGCCATGGCTGCCTGCTGGTACATCATGTGCGCCTCGAAGGCGAAGGCCTCGGCGGTGGTGGCGGTGCCTGCCATGCCCTTGGCAAAGAGCGCGGCTGCCTCATCGCGGGACAGCTTCAGCGTTGCGGCCGAATGCGAACCGTGGTCCGAGGACACCGCCCCATGCTCGACGAAGTAGGCACGGCGGTTGGCCATGGCGGCCATGTAACCGTCGTAGCCGGTGGTGCCCTGGCCCGCGGCCTGGATCAGCGCGTCGGCCTTGGCGGCGAAGTCGGGACCCCAGAACTTGATGTAGGCATCGGGGCGGAAGGTCGGCAGCACCCGGGAGGTGAAGGACGCGTCGTCGGCCAGCGCGCGGTGCGCTGACAGGTCGTCGAGCGGGTCGTCGGTGGTGGCCATGACCTCGATGTTGAAGGAGTCCATCAGCGCACGCGGGCGGAAGCCCGGCTCGTCGATCTTCGCCTGCAGCGCCTTGAAGGTCGCCTCCGCGGTTTCCTCGCGGATGTCAAGGTCGTCGATGCCGAAGACGTCGACGAATTCCTGGCGCAGCCAGTACCCCGAGGCGGTGCCGTCGAAGGCCTTCCAATTGGCGCAGAAGGTGCGCCATGCGTCCAGCGCGCTGACCTCGGAGGTGCCGCCGACGCGCAGCTGCTGAAGCGGGACGCCATTCGCGTGCAGCAGTCGGGTCACGTAGTGGTCCGGGCTCAGCAGCAGTGCGGTGGGGTCCGGGAACGGGGTGTCGTTGGCGATCATCGCCGCGTCCACGTGGCCGTGGGGCGAAATGATCGGCAGGTTTTCCACGTCCTTGTGGAGCGACCGGGCTATCTCGCGGACACCGGGGTCTGCGGGCAGAAGCCGATCGGGGTGGTTCGCAATCGAGGAAGGCATGTATTGATCGTCCGTATCTCTGGCAGGTATTGGCAACAAGTTGCCATGAGTTGCACCACTACCGCGGAGGCGCGGTTTTCCGCTAGCCGCGGGGGCGTGCCGTGGAGCCGCGCAGCACCAACCTCGTCGGCAGCACCACGGCTTGTTCGTGCGTGGAAACCGCGCCCCGCGAGATCGCCAAAAGGCTGCGCACGGCCGTGGCCCCCAGTGCGTGCAGGGGGGCGGCCACGCTGGAAAGTCCCGGCACGATCAGCGAGGCGCCCGAGGAGTTGTCGAAGCCGATGATCGAGAAGTCCTCGGGAACGCCGAAGCCGTTGGCCTGCAGCCTGCGCATGAGCCCGAGCGCCAGCTGGTCGTTGTAGGCAAGCACCGCGGTGGCCTTGCCCGTGGCGACCTTGTCCGCCGCCCGCGCCCCGCCGTCCATGGTGGGTGCGGCGGATTCGACCTTGGTGATCCGCACGTCGAGCTCCAGGCCCGCCTGTTTCACGGCCCCCCAGCGCATGGAGTCGGCCCAGGAGGCCTCGGGGCCTGCGAGGTAGGAAACCTCCTGGTGTCCCAGTTCCTTGAAGTGCTCAATGGCCCGGCGCACCCCGCGCACGTTGTCGGTGATCACGCTGGCCACGCCCTTGACTCCGCGGTTCATCACCACCGTGGGCTTTTGCTTGGCCATGGCCCGGATGGCCGCGTCGGACATGCGCGAACTGCTGAGCACGATCCCGTCCACGATGTCCATGGACCGTTCGATGGCCTCGCGCTCGACGACCCCGGATTCCCGGGTGTGGGCCAGGAGCATGGTGTAGCCGTTCAGGGCGGCTTCCTCCTCGGCGCCGCGGATCATCTCGAAGTACACCGGGTTGGAAATGTCGGCCACCACCAGGGCAATGGTCCCGCGCCGGCTTCGTCCCTGGGCCATGGGGCGGCGCACGCTCACCGACTGGTAGCCGATCTCGTCGGCGACCTTCCGGATGCGTTCGGCCGTGGCGAAACTGACCCTCCCGGGGCGGGCAAAGGCCCGCGAAACGGTCGATGCGGAAACTCCCGCGATGCGAGCAATATCGTAGATGGTTGCCGGACGGGGTTCTTCGGGTTTGGGGGTCACACCCCTATCCTTGCTCGCCCGGCCAATAGTTGAAAGCCTGTGGCAACTAGTGGCAACAATTGGCTCCCCGCGCACTGTGGCGTACATCATCAATGCAACCGTCAATGTGGCCGGGAGGTGCCTTTGCAGGCATCGCCTCGCAAGGGCAACGGGGCAACGTCGCCCCCTCGCCGGCCGGAAAGTAGCCTCCAGAGATGAAACTTCGCTTATTGCGAGCCGTCGCCCTGGCATCAGCAGCCGTACTTGGCCTAAGTGCGTGCACCGCTGGTATCTCGGGCACCGCAGAGGAGGGGAAGACCATGGTCCTTTCCCTCAACCAGTCAGAAACCCACCCGTCCTACATTGCCCTGACCGGCTTCGGCGAACGACTGAAGCAGGCCACCGACGGGCGCTGGGACATCAAGGTCTACCCCAACGAAACCCTCGGCGCCCAGCAGGAAGTCATCCAGCTCGTCTCCGACGGCGCCGTCGACATGCTCATCGCCTCGGGCACCCAGCTGGAAAACCTGAACCCCGAGTTTGCCACGCTGAACCTCCCGACGGTCTTCAACAGCATCGACCACCAGATCTCCGTGCTGCGCAATCCGCAGATCGTTGGCGAGCTGTTCTCCTCGCTCGAGGAATCCAAGAACCTCACGGTCCTGGGCGGACTCACCCAGGGCGACAGGAACCTCTACACGGCCCAGGGCCCCATCAAGAAGCCGGAAGACCTGGCGGGCATGAAGATCCGCGTCCAGGAATCCGACATCCACATTGCGATGCTCAATGCCATGGGCGGCTCGGCCACCCCTATGTCCTACGGCGAGGTCTACACTGCAATGCAGTCGGGCGTGCTGGACGGGGCCGAAAACAACGAGGTCTCGTACACCACCCAGAAGCACAACGAGGTTGCCAAGTACGTGGCCCGCACCCGCCACCTGGTGGGCCTTGACTACATGCTCATCAACTCGGAGCTCCTGGAGAAGATGAACCCGGAGGACCGCAAGATCCTGGAAGCCGAATGGCAAAAGACCGTTGACGAGCACGTCAAGCTATGGCTGACGGACACGCAGGGGGCCATCGACAAGGCAACCGCCTCCGGATCCAAGTTCAACGACGTCGACGACGAGGCATTCCGCAAGGCCCTGGCCCCCGTGGTCGAAGGCGCCCTGAAAGGCGAAAAGGCCCACGCGCTGTACGAGGACATCAAGGAGGCCGGCAAGTGAACGCAATCAAGGCAGTTCTTGATGTCACGCTGAAGTGGCTGTGCGTCATTCTCTTCAGCTTCCTCGTGCTGGTGGTCTGCTGGCAGGTCTTCAGCCGCCAGGTCTTGCACGACCCGGCCACCTGGACCACGTCGCTGGCCCAATACCTCTTTGTCTGGCTGGCCCTCTTCGGTTCCGCCTACGTCTTTTCCGACCGCGGCCACATTGCCGTGGACTTCCTGGTGCGCGCCCTGAAGATCAACGAAAAGCGCACCACCGAGGTCTTTGTCCAGGTCGTCATCCTGCTCTTCGCCGTGTTCGTCCTGGTTTATGGCGGCATCCGCGGCGTGGACCTGACCTGGTCCCAGAAGATCTCCGGCCTGCCCCTGAACATCGGCGCCATGTACTTGGCCCTGCCGATCTCCGGGGTCGTGACGGCCTTCTATGCCATCTACCACCTGGTTGAGGCGCTGCACGGACGCGGCCTGCCCAACGACAACGACGAAGAAATCCGGGAGGCGATCTAGCTTTGGATGCAGCACTTGTAGCAGGCATTGTCCTGGTTGTCGGCATCGCCGTGCTCTTGCTGGCACGCGTCCCGATCGCCGTCGCCGTCGGCATCTCGGCCTTCCTGGCCGTGGCCGCGGTCATCGGCGTGGAAAAGGCAGCCTTCGTTTCCGCGCAGCGGATGTTCACCGGCATTAACTCCTTCACCCTTCTGGCTATCCCGTTCTTCATCCTGGCCGGCGTGCTGATGAACAACGGCGGCATTGCCGGGCGCCTCATCGATGCGGCCAAGGTCCTGGTTGGCCGCACCCCCGGCTCCCTGGCCCAGACCAACGTCGTGGCCAACGCCCTCTTCGGCTCGGTCTCCGGTGCCGCCGTCGCCTCGGCCGCAGCGGTCGGCGGGGTCATCGGCCCGCGCCAGCGCAAGGAAGGCTACGACAGGAACTTCTCCGCGGCCGTCAACATCGCCTCGGCACCCTCGGGCATGCTGATTCCGCCGTCGAACACCCTGATCGTGTACTCGCTGGTTTCCAGCACCTCGATTGCCACGCTCTTCGTGGCCGGCTACATCCCGGGCATCCTGTGGGCCCTGGCCTGCATGCTGGTGGTTTGGCTCTACGTGCGCAAGCGCCCGGAGCTGAAGAACCACACCAAGGTCGCACTGCCGGTGGCACTGCTGACCATCTGGCGCGCGGTGCCCTCGATCCTGATGATCGTCATCGTCATCGGCGGTATCCTCGCCGGCGTCTTCACCCCGACGGAGTCAGCGGCAATCGCCGTGGTGTACTGCCTGATCCTCGGTTTCGTCTACAAGGCGATCAAGGTCGGTGACCTGCCGCGCATCCTCATCGATGCCACGCTGACCACCGCCATCGTCATGTTGCTGGTCGGCGTTTCCACGATCATGGCCTGGGTCATGGCCTTCTCCGGCATCCCGGGAGCCATCTCCTCCGGGCTGCTCGGCCTGACCGATTCCCCGACCATGATCCTGATCCTGATCATGGTGATCCTGCTGATCGTCGGCACGTTCATGGACCCGACCCCGGCCATCCTGATCTTCGTGCCCATCTTCCTGCCGATCGTCACCACCTTCGGCGTGGACCCGATCCACTTCGGCATCATGGTCACGTTCAACCTGTGCCTGGGCACCATCACCCCGCCGGTGGGCAACGTGCTCTTCGTGGGCGCCCGGGTGGCGGGGCTGCGCGCCGAACCGGTCATCAAGGCCCTGGTGCCGTTCTTCCTGGCCCTGGTCGCGATGCTGTTCGTCGTCACGTTCATCCCGCAGCTCTCCATGTGGCTGCCGGACGTGCTCGGCCTGCTGGCCGAGTAGCGACGCCCAACCCAAAGCCCCGGCCCCATGCGGTGCCGGAACCATTCACTGGTTCCGGCACCGCATTTGGTTAAGCCCGGAATTGCGTCAAGGAATTGAGCCAACAACGCCCCGGCCATCAGGGGTTCCCGATGAAACCGGCGGCGGGTTTCCGGCGTCCTTTCGGGCTTCGGCCCTGCGCGCGAGTGAAGGCGGCACAGCATGTCAAAGGCGCTTTTTCGGAGGCCGACGGCACTTACGGGAGGTGAAAACGCCGCGGATCGAGGGCAATATATGGCAACCACGTGCACTTTCACAGTGGTTCGCGTCACAGTGGATCTGCATCCAATGGCGGGCGTCACAACCGCCCGGCCATCGGCCCTCGTACCCTGACTCAACGGAGAGCTCACCATGACTCGAATGTTCCCGCCGTCTTCGAAACGGCGCCGCACCGCGGCGGCCCTGGCACTGCCCCTGATACTCACCCTGGGCGCGACGTCCGCAAGCGCGCTCCCGCCGCAGGAGGGCAGTGGCAAGCCCGCCCCCGCAGCGGTGGAAAAGAATGAAGGCAACCACGGCAAGCCGCCGACGCTCGGTGTCCGCGTCAAGGACACCATCACGGTCAAGGGCCGCACCTTCAAGGACCTCAACGCCAACGGCAAGCTCGACGCCTACGAGGACTGGCGGCTTTCCGCCGGCGAGCGCGCGGCGAACCTGGTGTCGCTGATGACGCTGGAGGAGAAGTCCGGCCTCATGCTGATCGACACGCTCAACGCCGCCTGCGACCCCGAAACGAAAAAGCGCGGCGCCCTCGACCCGGCGGCAACCGGCTACATCAACGACCAGAAGATGCACCGCTTCATCTTCCGCAACACCGTCACCAGCGAGGACAAGGCCGTCTGCGGCGCTTCCGGCGGAGGCTTCCAGGCCAGCACATCCCTGACGCCGCAGGAAGCGGCAACGTACATGAACTCCGTCCAGGAGCTCGGCGAGGCCACCCGCCTGGGCATCCCGATGCTCTACAAGTCCAACGCGCGCAACCACATCGACCCGAACGCGCGGGCCGGCATCAACGAATCCGCCGGCGCCTTCACCGCCTTCCCCAAGGAGGCAGGCATTGCCGCCGCGGCATTGGGCGAGGAGGCACTGGCTACCGGGCAGGCGCCCACCACCGGAAACATGTCGGTGGTCGAGGACTTCGCGAATGTCATGGGCGACGAGTGGGAGTCCATCGGGCTGCGCGGGATGTATGGCTACATGGCCGACCTCTCCACCGAGCCGCGCTGGTACCGCGCGCACGAAACGTTCACGGAGGACGCGGACCTGAACTCCAACATCATGACCACGCTCGTTGAATCCCTGCAGGGCCCGCTCGATGCGGAAGGCTCCTCTCTGAGCCCTGACACTTCCGTGGCGCTAACCATGAAGCACTTCCCGGGCGGCGGACCGCAGGAGCTTGGCCTGGATGCCCACTATTCCTTCGGCAAGACCCAGGTCTACCCGGGCGACGCGTTCGCCGAACACCTCAAGCCCTTCGAGGCGGCCATCAAGGCCGGCGTTTCCTCGATCATGCCGTATTACGGCGCCCCGGTGGAGGTCACACACAACGGCGTCACCTACGACCAGACCGGCATGGCCTTCTCCAAGCAGATCGTCAATGACCTTTTGCGCGACGAGCTCGGATTCAAGGGCTACGTCAACTCGGACACCGGCATCATCAACGACCGCGCCTGGGGCCTGGAGGACAAGACCATTCCCGAGCGCGTTGCAACTGCCATCAACGGCGGCACCGACACCCTGTCCGGCTTCCACGACGTCAAGACGATCACCGACCTGGTCGATTCAGGGCTGCTGACCGAGGAGCGCATCACGCTCGCCGCCACGCGATTGACCGAACCGATGTTCAGCATGGGCCTGTTCGAAAACCCGTACGTTGACACGAGCGCCGCGAACGACGTGGTCGGCAACGCGGCGAACCGCGAGGTGGGCCTGGACCTGCAGCGCAAGTCCGCCGTCCTGTTGCAGAACAAGGAAACCGCGGATGGTAGCAAGGTCTTGCCGCTGAAGCCCGAGTCCGACGTCTACGTCCTGGGAGACATCTCCGCCGAGAAGGTCGCCGAATACGGCTACAACGTCACAAACGGCAACACTAAGGACCCCGCCGCCCGGCCCAGCGCCAAGGACAGCGATGTCGCCCTGCTCAACATCACGGTGAACAACGCCAACACCGGCTCGTACGTCAGCAACAGCCCGGAATCCGGCATGAACCCCGAGCACATCAACCCCTCCGTGTTGGAAGGCGTGGCAGGGCTCGACGGACAAAGCCCCTACGGTGCCGCAGACGCCTGCGTCACCCAGGGCGCGGCCGAATGCACCGATGACGGACTGCGCTTCGGCGGATCACTGCCGTGGGAGTCCAGCGTCCTGGACTTCACTTCCATGGCCGAGTCCGAGTCGTGGAAGATCACCCCGTCGCTGGACACCATCAAGCAGGTCATGAGCGAGGTGGAGGATCCGTCCAAGGTGGTCCTGCACGTGTACTTCCGCCAGCCGTTCGTCATGGACGAGGCCAGCGGCCTGCGCGATGCGGGCGCGATCGTGGCAGGGTTCGGCATGAGCGACACCGCGCTGATGGACATCCTCTCCGGCAAGGTCGCCCCGCAAGGCCGGATGCCGTTCGCACTTGCCGGGACCGCCGAGGCGATCCGCGAGCAGTACAGCGACCTGCCCGGCTACAAGGAGACCACGGACGGGGAACTCTACCCGTTCGGCTTCGGCCTGGGGTACTGATCCCGGCCGCACGATGCTGAAGCAGTAGCGGAAGGCATCCACCCCGCATCGGGGTGGATGCTTTCCGCTTTCCCGAGTGGAATTTCCCCCTGCCTCCGACGCCGGGGCGGTGGCTCGTGGGGGGCTTAAACGACCCCTGCCCGACCTGTTGAAACAGTTCGGGCAGGGGCATTATGCAGGAGTTCTTGCTCGTGCGATCCTTCTATATGTTCAGTGCGGGCGCTGCCTGCTCGCTGAAAGCTGGCATGACCTGCTCGATGAACAGTTCCAACGAGCGCTTCTTTTCCTCATGGCTGAGGGTGTTGTCGGCCCAGAAGCTGTACTCGGTGACTCCCAGCTCCTCGTAGCGGCGCAGGCGCTCGATCACCTCGGCGGGGGTGCCGATCATGGCGGTCTTGCGCAGGGACTCCACCGAGAACTCCGGACGGGCCTCGAACTTCTCGACCGGGCTGGGTTCCAGGAAGCCATTTTCCGGAACGGTCTTGTTGCCAAACCAGGCGTCGAAGGAACGGTAGAACTTCTGGATTCCCTCGGCGGCCGGACGCCAACCCTCGGCGTCCGCTTCCGAATGCACGTGGGTGTGGCGCAGCACCATGATGTCTGGGCGGCGTTCGATTTCCGGGTGGTTGGCAATGGCGGTTTCGTATTTCTCCACCAATGACGCGACTTCCTCGTCGCCCTTCATCAGCGGGGTGACCATGACATTGCAGCCGGTGGCCACGGCGAAGTCGTGGGATTCGGGGCTGCGTGCGGCAACCCAGACCGGGAGGTCCTTCTGCACCGGCTTCGGGACGCTGGTCGAGGTCGGGAACTGCCACACCTTGCCGTCGTGGGCGTAATCCCCGGCCCACAATGCCTTCATGGCAGGGATGATCTCACGCAGGTGGTCGCCGCCGTCCGCCGCTGGCAGGCCCCCGAGCATGCGGTCGAACTCGAATTGGTAGGCCCCGCGTGCCACGCCCACTTCGGCGCGGCCGCCGCTGATGACGTCGAGCAGCGCCAGTTCCCCGGCGGCACGGAGCGGGTTCCAGAACGGGGCGATGATGGTGCCGGAGCCGAGCCTGATCTTCGAGGTCTTGGCCGCCAGGTAGGCCAGCTGGGGCAGCGGGTTCGGCGAGACGGTGTACTCCATCGCGTGGTGCTCGCCGATCCAGATCGTGCCGAAGCCACCTTCCTCCGCCATGAGGGCCAGTTCGACGAGGTTCGCCCAGTGGTCCTCGTAGGAAATGGAATCGTCGTAGCGCTCCATGTGAACAAACAGCGAAAAACGCATCAGGCGTCCTTTCAGAAATTAGTGGCTTGCAGAAGAAGCGTCGCGCTCGGCAATGGTCACGTTTTGGCGTGACCAATGTGCGCGTTCGACTTCCCTGACGATTACGGTGACATTCTCGGGTGTTGCGTCGACGGTGGATACCGCTGCCTGGTGCAGCGCGTCGATGAAGGCCCGCAACTGTTCCGGGCTGCGGCCCCGGGCGATGGAAACATCGATCAGTGGCATCGAAGGTTTCCGCCCTATCCGCGCATGACGAAGGGGTCGGCCACGGGGCCCTCATCGGTGTTGATCCACACGCTCTTCAGCCGCGTGTACTCGTACATCGACTCGATGCCGTGTTCGATTCCCACCCCGGAGCTCTTGAAGCCCTGCCGCGGGGACATCGGGGACATCGCCCGGTAGGTGTTGACCCAAATGGTGCCGGCCTCCAGCTTCCGCGCGACGCGGTGCGCCGTGGCCAGGTTCTGGGTCCATACGCCGGCGGCCAGACCGTACTCGGTGTCGTTGGCCATGGCGACCAGCTCGTCCTCGTGTTCGAAGGGCATGATGGCCGCCACCGGGCCGAAGATTTCCTCCCGCACCACGCGCATGTCGTTGTCCACATCGGTCAGGACGGTCGGCTCGTAGAAGTAGCCGGGCAGGTCGAGGCCGGTTGGTCGTCCGCCTCCGGTATGCACCGTCGCGCCTTCCTCCGCTCCGATCTTCACGTATGAAGAGACCTTTTCGAGCTGGTCGGCGAAGGCTAGCGGTCCAAGTTCCGTGTCGTCCAGCAGCGGATCCCCGATGCGGATCGAACGGGCGCGCTCGGTGACCCGTTCCAGCAGTTCGTCGTAGACGGACTTGTGCGCAAAGACCCGGCTGCCGGCGATGCAGGTCTGGCCCGCTGCGGCGTAGATGCCTGCAACGACACCCATCGCCGCGTTCGCCACATTGGCATCGCCGAAAACGATGTTCGGGCTTTTGCCGCCCAGCTCCAGCGTGCACCCGATGAACCGGCTGGCCGCTTGGGCGGCAATGTGCGAGCCGGTCCCGGTGGAACCGGTGAACGAGATCTTGGCGATCTTCGGGTGGCTCACCAGGGCCGCGCCGGCCTCGGCGCCCAGTCCTGTCACCACGTTGATGGCACCGGCGGGGAATCCGGCCTGGTCGGCAAGCTCGGCCAGAAGCAGGACCGTGCGCGAGGTGTACTCGCTCGGCTTGATCACCACTGTGTTTCCGGCTGCCAACGCAGGGGCGATCTTGGAGGTGGTCAGCGTCAACGGCGAATTCCACGGGGTGATGGCCCCGACCACCCCGAGAGCCTCGCGCTGGGTGTAGTTGAGGATGTCCGGGTTGGTGCTCGGGATCTGCGAGCCCTGGATCTTGTCGGCCAGCCCGGCGTAATAGTAGAAGTACTCGGGCAGCATTCGCATCTGTCCGCGCATCTCGCGCAGCAGTTTTCCGTTGTCCAGGCTTTCGCACATCGCCAGTTGCTCGGCGTTCTCGCCGACCAAGTCGCCGAGGCGACGCAGCAGGTGCCCGCGCGCGGTGGCCCCGATCCGCTTCCACGCGGCGGACTCGAAGGTGCGGTGCGCTGCGGCGACCGCCCGGTCCACGTCTGCGGCGTTGCCGCGGGCGGCTTCGTAGAGCACCTCGAGCGTGGCCGGGTTGGTGCTGGCGAAGTAGGTTTCCGCCGACGGGGCGACGTGTTCTCCGTCGATGAAATGGGTGAGGCGGTCAGTCACGGGTCATCCTTCCGAGTTGTCGATCAAAGTGGTCACGGCGGCAGCAAGGACCGGCGCGTTCTCGATGGGCAGCATATGCCTGGCCCGGGGCACCACCACTACCTTGCAGCCCGGGATCGAGCGCCCGAGTCGCCGGGACATCTCCGGCGTGGAACCGGGGTCTTTCTCGCCGGTGATGGCCAGCGAAGGCCGGGCGATGGAGCCGAGCTCGCCGGCGATCTCTTGGTCGCCATGTGCGAACACCCGGTAGGCGTGCAGATACGATTCCAGGTCGTTGCCGGCCAGTACCTTCCGCACGGCCTGCACCTGCGCCGCCGGAACGCTGGTTGTCGCACTGGGGAACCAGCGTTCGATGGCCCGGTCGACACCTGTGGCGAATTCCGATCCCGCGGTCGCAAGACGCTGGGCCACGGCTGCCGTTTCTTCGGCCGTGCGCTTGCAGACAGAGTTGACCGAGGTCAGCGTCAGCGTCTTCTCCGGGGAATAGCGGGTGATGTATTGGGCAATGAGTGCCCCCAGCGAGAACCCGACGAGGTGGACCGGACCTTCCGGCAGCCGTGACGTCACGTCCTGCGCCAGGGTCTCCAGTGATTGCGGTTCCCGCAGGGGCGGTTGCGCGCCGTGGCCCGGCAGGTCCAGGGCGAGGGTCGGGCGGTCGCAGATCGCCTGGAACGTTTCCCACATGCTCCTGTCCAGGCCGACCCCGTGCAGGAGCACGATCCGTGGTTCGAGGGCACCCATCACTACCAGCCGTTCCTAGAGCTCGGTTGAGAGCGCGGCCAGGCGCTGCTGCGGACGTCCGCCCGTTGCCGCGGCCAGGGCAATGATGATTTCCCCGGGGTGCGGGGCATCGGCGATGCTGACCTCGATGCTCTGGTGGTGCGAGCGGATGGTCGCGTCGGTGAAGTGCTTCAAAGGGATGTCAAAGTGCACCCCTGCCGGGCCGCGCTTTTCCACTGCCGGCAACAGGGTGGTTGCCTGTGCCGCGTCGCGGAAGTGGTTGCCGAACTTCAGGGTGTGGATCAGTGCGGAACCGTGCTCGATTTCCCCTTCAAGCCCCACGATGGCGGCCTTGCCGTAAGCCTCCAGCGGCGCGCCCAGCGCCTCGATGACCTTTGGCGCCAACAGCGCGCCGAGGTCGGAGGCAACGGCGTCGATGCCGGCGTTCAGGTCCTCGACGAAGCCCTGGCCGGCCCACGGGTTCTCGAAGATCGCCGCCACGATGGCAACACGTGCGACGGGGTCGACGTCGCGGCCTCCCTCACGGGCGGTTTCCTCAACGATGGTCACAAGCTTGCGGTATTTCACAGTGTAATTTCCTTCAGGATCTCAGCGGTGACGGGAATGTCGGTGTTGCGGTCCCCGATCCGCGCGAATGGGCGGGGACCGGTGGATGCGGCCGCGACTACGGCGATTTCCGATGCGTTTGGCGCATCCGACAAGAAGATTTCAATGGTCTGGTAGTGGCTCCGGGTGGCCGGTGCTGTCTTGTGCCACATCGGGATCCGCAGCCTTTCACCCGGCTGGCCGAATCCGTCCGCGAAGCACAGGATGGACGTTCCTTCCAGCGCCTCGCGCATCAGATTCCCGAAGTACGGGGTGTGGATCAGCGCTCCGGCGTGTTCGATTTCCCCGCCGGCGCCGACAAGGGCCGCCTTGCCGAACGCCTCCACCTTTTCTGCGCCTCCCAGCACGTCCAGCAGCCGGTCGGTCAACAGCTTCGACAGCAGCGGGGCGATGTGCTCGCCTTCCGGGGCGAGCTCGAAATCGGTTCCGGTGCCCATCCACGGGTTGGCTATCACCGCGGTCGAGGTGGCCCGCAGGATCGAGCCCCCCTCGCTATGGGGGATTTCTTCGCTGAAGGTGGAGATCTTGCGAAGTCCGATGGCTGCGGCAATGTCGTCATAGCGGTTCAGCGTCGAACGGGTGCTGAGATCCACTGTTCTAGTCATCGCTAGTGGGGTTGTTGTCATGTCCTGGAGCTTTCTGGTCTATAACGTCGTTGGTCCACTCTTGGCTAGGGCGTGATCGGTCGCGGTTGGTTGCGCCCGATCGGTTGCCGGAATTCCCCTGCCCCGAGCGGCTGACTTGTCTGGCGTGTCCCCGCGGCATCCGATGCACTTCCGATCCGGGTGCGTCTTGATTCCAGTGTCCGCACCGCGTCCAGGGAGATCATTCTCTGCCCGGAGAGCAACAGTCCGCCGGCTCAGTGAACGCCGTCAAGGCGTCTCAAGACCGACGTTGTCCAAACTCAATGTGTTGCATACAAGAACTGTAGTCCTTTCGGTGTCGGTGTGCAAGAAGTCACTATCCAGGCGTCCATATTCAGCGAATTTTGGGTATTCTGTTGCGTACCTCACACCGAGTGCTACCATCTGATGCATGCAACAAATCCAGAACTTTCTTGCGAACCCAGAATTCGCAAGGCGACGTGCGCTGTGGATCCAGCGGGGCTGGCACCTTGCAGGGTGCCTTGCGTGCCAGGGCCATCGTCGACCGTTACCGCGGATCGCGGGGCATCTTAGGCCGGGAGTTCTGCTTCGTCGAAGACCGGCCGTGGATGATCTCCAGCTCCGGTCCCGGAAAATCTGCACACCCAATATGAGGTGCCCGCACAAACCCGTATCCCGTAATACCGGCACCACCCGATCGGAGCCGGTATTACGGCTAGAGCCCATAGGCCATCGACTGTTCCAGGATCCACACACCTATCACCGGAAGACAGTCCCTCCGGCGGCCAGCAGGCAATGCATGGCCAGTTGCCACGGAATACATCAAGACGAGCCACTTCCATCGGTCACGGACCTCGCGCCCGGATCACTGATTGGCTGACGCCACCCACGCAACACGGCGCCAACCGAACCGGGGATGCCGCTGGCGCCATCCCGCCGATCCACGGCCCTGTCGGTGCAGTCCTCCCCACGAGGCCCGCACCGACACATGGCCATTTCTCACTCACTCACAGACAAAGGACACAACGATGTCACAGTACGATGACTCGCAACCCGCGTACGGCACGTCGCTCACCAAGGCGGAGCCATTCGCAACCGAGGAAATACCCGACGGCGAACGCCACGGCCATTCCCGCAACCAATTCACCTTGTGGTTCGCCGCCAACATGGTCCTGGCCGTCATGGTCTCCGGGTTCTTCTCCTCGATGTTCGGCCTTTCGGTATGGCAGGGTTTGAGTGCCGTTGCAGTCGGAACCCTTTTGGGCGTTATCGTCATGGGCGTCTTGGCCGGTATCGGAACAAAACTTGGGGTTCCGCAACAGGTCCAGGGCAGGGGGCCCATGGGCTTCTACGCCAACTTCGCGCCCATCACGTTGCTGACCATAGTTTCGGCCATCGGCTGGACCGCCGTCAACACCGTTTTTGCCGTGATCGCCCTGCGCATGCTGGTCGACGTGCCTTTCTGGCTCGCGGCATCACTGATTTTCGCGGTGCAATCGGTCTTCGCCATCTGGGGCCACAACCTGGTCCACCTCGTCAACAAGATCGCTACGGTGGTGCTGGCCATCCTGTTTGCCGTCATCACGGTCCTGTCGATGCGCGAGGCAGACTTCAGCGCCGCGGCCAACGTCGAGGCGCCCCTATACATGGGAAGCTTTGCCGGATGGGCAACCTTCGCCGGATTCTTCTTCGCCTACGTGATGACCTGGACCCCGTTCGCTTCCGACTTCTCGCGCTACCTTCCTCGCCAGACTTCGCACGTCAAGGTGATGGCTTACACGGCAGCCGGGAGTTTCGTCGCCATGAGCTGGCTGGGCGGCATCGGCGTGCTCGTGTCGAGCTTCGCCGGCGAGCTCGATGCCATCGCGGCGCTGGCCGAACTCACCGGCTCCTGGGCGCCGGTGGCCATGATCACCGTGGTGCTCTCCACGCTGCCGGTCAGTGCAATGAATCTCTACGGCGGTTCCCTCTCGCTGCTCACAATTCGTGTCCCGGTCAACCGCGTCGTCGGCGTGATCCTGATTGCCGCAATCAGCCTGTGGATCACGTTGCTGATGCAAACCAATCCCTACGGCAACTTCTACGACTTCCTCTCGGTCCTGGCCTACCTGGTGGTTCCGTTCAGCACCATCTTGCTGCTGGACTACTACCTGCGCATGCGCCGAAACCTCACGCTCGCCGTCACGGAACTATTCGACAACCGCCGTGCGATCGAGTGGGGTTTCGTGGCCTGGATCGTCGGCTGCTTGGTCTCGTCCCTATTCTGGAACACCAGCTTGTGGACCGGGCCGCTGGCCAATACGTTCGTGGCATGGGGAGACCTCGGCTTCGTTACCGGAGCCATCGCTTCGACGATTGCATTCCTGTTGCTGTACCGTCTACCCGTACTGCCCTTCATGCGCACCGCTGGCCGAAACCAGGCAGCGAGCGTTGCACGATCCGAGACTGCGGAGGCCAAGTAGCATGACCTGGAACTCTCCGGGGAGCACCCCCCATGCCGATACGGCACTCGTGGCCATCGACATGCAGGTGATCTTCCAGAACCCACACAGCCAATGGCACGTATCGACGTACGAGCAGGCGGCTGCACGAGTCGGCCAGCTGGTTGCTAGGTTCCCCTCGAACGTCATCTGGACGAAGTTCGTCCGGGACGCCGAGGAATACGGCAGCTGGGGAGCCTACTACGACAGGTGGGACTCCTGCCGGTTGGAGCCCGGAGCGGCGGAGTGGGGCTTGACCCTGCCGGTGAAGGCCCACGACCGGGTCCTGACCTTGCCAACGTTCTCAAAGTGGGGTCCGGAACTTGCCTCGTTGACCGCAACCCAGGAACACCTGATCGTGTGTGGCGTCGCCACGGACTGCTGCGTGCTCTCAACGGTGCTCGGTGCCGTCGATGCAGGAAAACGCGTCACCTTGGTGGCCGACGCGTGCGGCGGGGCGACACCCGAGGCTCACGCCCAGGCGATTGGCCTCGTGAAGCTGTTGTCCCCGATGGTCAGCGTTGTGGATACTGCGGACCTGCTGGACAGCGTGGCGTCCGTGGCGAAAGTACCCTGCTAGGCCAGCCTTCGGGATCCCGGGCTGGATCTGGAACAGATGGAAACGGCCGTGCCGGGATGAACCACTATTGTTCTTCCCATCACGGCCGTTTCCATGCGCCGGGGGCGGTTCAGGGCGTCCGCGTCCGATGGCGGGCGCGGCACCCATCCATTCCAGGCGCTACGAGTCGCGGTTTCCGCCCAGCAATTCGCGGGCCGATGCATAGACGTGGTTTCGCATCGCTGCCTCGGCCCCGAAGTGGTCTTTGTCCTGGATCATCTGCAGCACCAGTCGGTGCTCGCCGCTGGACGCCGAAATCCGCCGGGGATTCTCGACCGTCTTGAGGACCAGGCGATGGAAGGCCAGCTGGTTCATGAGCAGCCTGTAGTGCTCGACCAATTTAGTGTTGTCAGAACCATTGACCAGGGCCCAGTGGAACTCATGCACCAGCTGGGCGTAGCGTTCCGAGTCGCGAGCGGCAGCGGCGGCTTCCGAGGCCTTGACGTTCTTCTCCAGGAATTCAAGGCTGGGCGTCCTGCCTCGCCGCGCCATCAGGCCGGCGGCAAGGCCCTCCAAACCTTCCTTGAGCTGGAAGAGTTCTACGATTTCCCGCTTGGTGGGTTCACGGACGTACGTCCCGACCTTGGGCCTGATTTCAATCAGGCCCTCTCGCTCGAGCTGCTTCAGGGCCTCACGCACCGGGGTCCGGCTGACGTCGAACTGCTGCGCCAGGAAAATTTCGGAGAGCGGCTCACCGGGAGGATAAGTTCCCCCAAGCACCAAATCCCGTATCCGGGCAAGCAATGAATCGTCCGAAGGGGGTGGCGCCCCGAGATCGCTGACTTCCGCTATTACTTGCATACAAGAACACTACGATGCATGCAAGATCAAGTCAATTTGCTCCCGACTGTTCGGATAAAAACCCACAGATTGCTTGAGTTATGAGAAAAGTTCACGGACCGGTTGACGCATATGGTGACGGGGATTACAGTCTCTAGTATGCAACAGATATTTGAAGACACTCTGAAGGACGCTTGGACCGCCGCTTGGGATCGCGGCGAAGTAGAAGCTCTTAACGCCATCTCCACCTCCAATTACACCCGTCACGGCAAATCAGGCGGATCGTCGATGACCCTGGACCAGTACCAGGAGGAGATTCTTGCCATTCGCCAAGGATTCCCCGACCTGACCACCACCATTGACTCGATCTTGGTAGATGGCGAGCGGGCGGCCATCTTCTGGAAGACCACCGGCACGCACACCGAAACGTTCCTCGGCGTGCCCGCCACCGGCAAGTCAGTGGTGACCCAGGGGTCGAATCAAGTTGATCTGCGCGACGGCCTGATTCACCGTGAAACCGTCACCTGGGATGGGACCGAACTGCTCAACTCACTCGGAATCCGCTCGCTATCCGATGCGATTGCCGCAGAGAAGGCACCGGAAGCGGAAGTCGTGATGGCAGATCTGTCGGGGGAACCCGATCTTGAGGCGATGAAGGCGTTCAACCGCCAGTTTGTCACCGGCGTGACCGTGGTGACCACGATGGAGGACGGAAAGCCCAAGGGCCTTGCAGTCAACGCCTACTCCTCGATCTCCCTGGAACCGCCGCTAGTCATGGTGTGCGTGCAGAAGACATCGTCGACGTACCCGGCGCTGTTCGCCTCCACACACCTGGGAATCAACATCCTCTCCCGCGAACAGAAGAGCACCGTATCCACCTTTGCCTCGAAGTCGAGCGACAAGTTCGCGGACATCGAGTGGCACCAAGGCCCGGAAGGCAGCCCGTTGATCGATTCCTCATCGGCCATGATCGAGGCGGAAATCCGCGAGCGCTTTCAGGCGAAGACGCACACGATCTTCGTCTGCCGCGTTCGCCATGCCGAAGGCACCGACATCGAACCCATGGTCTACAAGGCGGGGCGCTTCTTCGACGGCGCAAACTTGGCTTCCCTCTAGACCTGGTCAGAGCACCACCAACTAAACGGACCGCACATTCCGGCGGAACACAGCAGAGAAGCAGGAGACCACCATGGTCGAGAAGATACTGGTCAAGAGGTCCAGTCCGGGTCCGACTCAGCCGAGCCCAGCGTCACGGCGCCCCGACAAGCCCCGGGTAGGTGCCGTGTTCGGAGCATCTCTGGTCCTTCTCGCTGGGTTCCTGCTCTGGGCCAGCATTTCGCCAGAGAGCCTGGGCAACCTCATGACCAGCAGCATGGATTGGATTGCACAATCCGTCGGCTGGAGCTATCTGCTGGTAACGCTGGGATGCATCGGCCTGATGGTCTACTTGGGTGCGAGCCGCTATGGCAGCATCCGGCTCGGCTCAAACGACGACAGGCCGGAATTCTCAACGTGGGCCTGGCTCGCAATGATCCTCTCGGCCGTCATGGGGATCGGCCTGATCAGCTACGGCGTCGCCGAACCGATCACCCACTTCATGGCTCCCCCGCACGCCTTGGAAGAGCCCGGGACCATGGCTGCCGCCGTGCGGGCCTTGCAATTCAGCTTCTTCGACTGGGGCCCCCATGCTTGGGCGGTATTCGGCGTCTTTGGTCTGGCCATCGGTTATTCAACCCACCGCAAGGGTCGCCCGGGACTGGTATCTCCCATGTTGCGCCCCGTGTTGGGACGACTGGTGGATGGCTGGTTCGGAAAGCTCGTCGATGTATTTGCCATCCTGGCAACGCTGTTCGGAACCACAACGTCCCTTGGCCTGGGTGCCGCTCAGATCGAAGAAGGGCTGAACCGGGTATTCGGGCTTCCAACCGGACTGAGTGTCCAAGTAATAATCATCGTCATCATCACCGCCCTATTCACGCTTTCGGCGCTTTCAGGGGTTGATCGTGGCATCAAGTACATCAGCCAGGTCACCATGGCCCTTTCGGCCGGCCTCGCACTTTTCGTCATGCTGATGGGCCCGACCAGCTTCATCGGTAATATCTTCTTTCGCTCCATCGGGCAATACGTCAGCGATTTCTTCCAGGTTTCCCTGATCACCCCGTCCACCCCCGATGACCTTCAGTGGATGCAGTGGTGGACCTACTTCATGATGGCTTGGTGGCTCAGCTGGGGCGCATTCGTCGGAGTCTTCCTGGCGAAGATCTCCAAGGGCCGGACCATCCGACAGTTCGTGGCGGGCGTCCTGGGCGTCCCTAGCCTGGTGTTCTTCGCGTGGTTTACCATCTTCGGCGGAACTGCCATCAAATTCGAGATGGACGGCGCCCCCGTCGCTGCGCAAACCGCGGAAAACCTGAACTCGGCATTCTTCGCGATGCTCAACGAGCTGCCCCTGGTTCAGATCACGTCCGTGGTCACCATGATTCTAGTGGCCCTGTTCTTCATCTCGGGGGCCGATGCGAACACCTATGTGTTGAGCATGATGTCCAGCAAAGGACACCTGTCACCGACCCGGCCGGTGTTGACCCTTTGGGGCGTTCTGACCGGTGTCAGTGCCGTGCTCCTCCTGTTGGTTGGCGGGCTGGCAGCCTTGCAACAAGCGGCGATGCTGTCCGCATTGCCCTTCACCATCATCGTGGCCCTTCTGGGGATATCGCTGACCATGGAGCTGCGCAAGGATCCGGAGTTCGACGTGTTGCGAAAGTCCAGGTTCGACCTCCGAAAGACCGTGTACGGACAAGGGCAGAAGCCAGAGCAGTAATCTTCGCACGACCCGAAGAATCAACCGCCCCTCGGCAGCCATCGCTGCCGACGGGGCGGCTTTCGTTGTTGTGCCCGCTAGTGCTCCGGGTGCTCGGGGTGCAATTCCGAATGCGGTGCCTGCATCTGGTGCAGCAGCCGGTGGACCTCGGGATGGGTCAGCGTCCAGCGGCGGTAGCGGCCGTCGGCACGCACGTCCACCACCCCCGCCTTGTGCAGGGTGGCCAAGGCCTGCGTGACGGTGTTGGCACCCAACGCCGTGGCTGCGGCCAACTGGCTGACCGAGGAGTCCGGGGCCGCATGCATGGCGATGAGGATCTTCATCCGGGTGGCATCCGCGACCAGGGCGAAGACGTCGATCCAGTCGGGCATGTTCGGCTCCGAGGCGGCCACCGCGTCCGCCCCGATCTTGCTGTGTTCCGTTTCCGGCATGTGGTCCCCTCCTTCCCTTCGTTGCGGGCTGGTGCCCAAGGTCACCGGACCCATTCCCCGAACCCTTCATCTGTCTGCCCAGACAGATGTACAGTAGGGGCGTTGCCGCATCCCGCTTGTCCGCCGGCGACCCGGATGAAAGGCCCAAACCCAAACGTGCGCAAACTCCAACGCCTGATGCCGCTGGCCTTTCTTGCCTCCATTCTATTGGTCGGCACCGGCTGCGCACCCGCCGCCCCCGGGACGGGTGCAACACCTTCGGAACAGGGCTCCCTGGCACTGCTCACCGCGGCCTTGCCGGAGACGCTCAACCCGCTGGCGGGGTTCGATAACAACGGCACGGGCAAGGTCAACGAATCCCTGTACACCCTGGCCGGTTCCCCCGACGAGTTGCCCCGGATCGTACCGCTGTTGGCCGCGGCGGAACCGACGGTCTCCAAGGACGCGCGCACCTGGACGGTTCCGCTGCGCCGAGACGCCCGGTTCAGCGACGGGACCGACTTTGATGCCGCCGACGTGGTGGCAAGCTACAAGGCCATCATGGATCCTGCGAGCGCCTCGCCGATCTTCGGCAGCCTATCGAACCTCCGGCGCGTGGAGGCGCTGGATTCGCACACCGTACGGTTCACGCTGCGCGAATCCCAGGTCTCGTTCAAGACGGCCATGCTCATCGGCATCGCCCCCTCCGAGGCCATCGTGCCCGGCCAACGTGTCGAGGAATCGACCTTGAACCGAGCCCCTGTTGGCACCGGCCCCTACGTGGTGGATTCGATTGGCCCCTCGCGCCTGGTCATGGCGGCCAACCCGGATTACCGCGGCGGCGAAGTCGCGCTCAAACGCGTCACCTACGAGGCCGCACCCGATGACAACGCGCGTGCCCAGCGCATGCTGGCCGGGGAATTCGACGGCACCACACTGCCCCCGCGGCTGGCCCAGACCTTTGCCGCAAACCCCGAATTCGATCTGGTCACGGCCACCTCTGCAGACTGGCGCGGGCTCTCCCTCCCAGCGGACAATCCGCTGACCGGCGACCCCAAGGTGCGTCTGGCGCTGAACCTTGCCGTGGACCGGCAAGCGCTGATCGACGGCGTCCTGGCCGGTGCCGGGCGCCCGGCCCACACCTTCGTGCCCGCCGAATACGGCGATGCCTTCGATCCCGGGGCCGTCTTCGCCCACGACCCGCAGCGCGCCGCAGGGCTGTTGGACGAGGCGGGATGGGTTGTCGGCGAGAACTCGATGCGCTCCAAGGACGGGACCACGGCCGCGTTCACACTCATGTACAACCCCGGGGACCAGCTGCGCCGCGACCTGTCCCTGGCGTTCTCCGCCCAGATGAAACAGCTCGGCATCGATGTCTCGGTCGAAGCCGCGACCTTTGACCAAGCCGAGCCGCGGGCGGGCACCGACGCGATCATGCTCGGCGGCGGGGACACCCCCTATGACGTGGACACCCAGCTGTACAAGATGCTGCATTCCTCCTACCCGGCAACCGGTGCTTACTACGACAACCCGAGCAGGTATGCCGACCCGGCCATGGACCGCGCGCTGGAAACCGGGCGCACCACCCTGGATGCGGCCAAGCGCGCCACCGCGTACCGCGAGGTCCAACGGCTGTACGCGAGCGAACCGTCCATGGTCCTGCTCGCGTTCATCGACCACAGCTACGTCCAACGCGCCGCCGTCTCAAATACCTGGCAGGGCACCGGGACCCTGCTCGAGCCCCACGACCACGGCACCGCGTGGGGCCCCTGGGTCAAGATCGGCCAATGGGCCCCCCAGCAATGAGCATGCAGTCCCCGCCGGCGCTCCTGACCCCGGGGCGCTCCCGTGCCCGCAAGGTTCTCTCCCTGCTGGGGCGGCACACGCTCGTGGGGGTTCCGGCCACGGCCGGGATCACCGCCGCGGTCTTTTGGCTCGCGTCTCTGGCCCCCTTCAACCCGCTGGCCCTGTACATGGGCTCGCAATACGAACACGCGACCCCGGCGCAACGGGATGAACTGGCCGCGCAGCTGGGGCTCAACGATGCCTGGTACGCGATCTGGTGGCGCTGGGTATCCGGCATCTTCCGCGGGGATTGGGGCACCTCCCGGGTCTTCGGCCAGCCGGTGGCCCAGGTGGTGTCCGAACGACTTCCCTACACCGCGTTGCTGGTGGCCTCGGGGCTGCTCGCGGCCATTGCGCTCTCGGTGGTGCTGGCGGTGGGTGCCGCCCGCCGACCCGGCTCGGCCGCCGACGCCGTCGTGCTCGGCCTCGTCCACCTTGCGCAGGCCATCCCGCCGTTTGTGCTGGGGCTGGCGGCCATCGCTGTCTTCGCGATCGGCCTGGGATTGCCGGCCGGAGGCGCCGCGTCGGGAGGTGCCGACCCCGCCATCGGCGGCATTGCACTGCACCTGGTCCTGCCGGCGGGCGTGCTGGCGGTGACCCTGCTGCCGTGGCTGGTGTTGAACTTGCGGGCCTCGGTGCTCGAGGCGCTGGATTCCGATGCGGTGCTGGCCGCGCGCGGACGCGGGCTGGGCGAGTTCACGGTCCTGCGCACCCACGTGCTGCCGGTGGCACTGCTGCCGTTCATGACGGTGGTGGGGTCGAAGCTGGGCGAACTTGTCACCGGGGCGCTGCTCGTCGAGGCGGTGTTCTCCTGGCCGGGACTGGCCTCGGCCACGGTGTCCGCGGCGACCGCGGGCGATTTCCCCTTGCTGGCCGCGGTCACTGCCCTGACCAGCGCCGCGGTCTTTGCCGGGTCCGCGCTGGCAGACGCCTGCTACCTTGTCCTTGATCCGCGGGTCAGCGATGTCTAGGCCCCACCTGCTTCCCCTTGCCCTGCTCGGCCTGGCCGTCAGCTATGCCGTGTTGGTCCCGTGGCTGCAACCGCTGGATCCGCGTGCGGTGGACCTGTCCGCGGTGCTGCAGGCACCCTCCGTCCAGCACTTCTTTGGCACCGATACATTGGGCCGGGACGTGTGGACCCGTTCCGCCCAGGGCCTGCGCATGTCCCTGCTCCTGGCCCTGTTGGCCTCGGGGTTCTCCACCGTGCTCGGGGTGGGCGTCGGGCTGTTGGCCGCGTGGCGCGGCGGGCTTGTCGACCGCATCGCGATGCGCCTGGTTGATGCGACGAACGCCCTGCCGCACCTATTGCTGGCGGTGGTGATTGTCGCCTTGTGGCGCGGGCAGTGGTGGGCGATCGTGCTGTCCATTGCGTTGACGCACTGGACACAGGTGGCACGGATCGTGCGTTCGCGGCTCCTGGCCGAGCGCACGGCAGACTACGTGCAGCTCGCCCGGGCCTCCGGCGCGGGGACGGCCTTCATCTGGTTCACCCACTTGCTTCCGGCGGTGGCACCGCAGGCCGCCATTGCCCTCGTGCTGCAGCTGCCCCATGCCATTTGGCATGAGAGCTCGCTGTCCTTCCTGGGCGTTGGGCTGCCGCCCGAATCCGCATCGCTGGGCCTGCTGCTGGAGGATGCCCGCGGCGGGCTCCTGGCCGGCGCCTGGTGGCTGCTGGCCTTCCCCGCCGGGATGCTGGTCCTGGTCAGCTGGTCCACCGCTGCCCTGGCGGGCACGACCCGAACACGGCGCCTGCGCAGCGGGCTGGCCCGGCCCTTCGCCAAAGGATCCACCATGCAGCCGACAACGGCCCCGGCCGTTGCGCGCGCAACCCCCCATACCGATCCTGACCAATCCCCGGACGGCGCGGCAATCCTGGTCTCCGGCCTGGGCCTCCGGATCCCCTCGACCACCGTCCCCGGGGCAGCGTCCCTGGTGCTCAAGGGGATCGACTACCGGGCCGAGGCCGGGCGCATCAATGTCATTATCGGCGCCTCCGGGGCAGGAAAGTCCCTGCTGCTGCGCACCCTGGCCGGGTTGCCGCCGGCCGGCGCAAGTTTCACGGGAAACATCACGGTCGGCGGACGCATACTGGACGGGGCGGGGCTGGCCGCGGCGCGGGGCACCGAAACCGTACTGGTTCCGGGCTCGTCCGCCACCGCACTGAATCCCGTGCGGACGGTTGCCGCACAGATGCGCCAAACGCTCAAGGCCGCAAAGAGGCCATCCTCCCCCGCCGATGCCCTCGCGGCACTGGAGGCGGCGGCCATCGACGGATCCCTGGCCGCACACTACCCCCACGAACTTTCCGGCGGGCAGGCGCAGCGGGTTGCACTCGCCCTGGGCGTTGCCGTCGGCGCGCGGATCCTGCTGGTGGACGAGCCCACCAGCGCCCTGGATCCCGACACGGTTGGCCACGTGGAAACGCTGCTGCGTTCCCTGGCCGCAGCCGGAACCACCGTCGTGATGGTCACCCACGACCTCGACCTGGCCCGCCGCATCGCGGACCACCTGGCGGTGGTTCAGGACGGGCTGGTCGTTGAATCGGGCCCCGCCTCGGAGGTGCTCGGCAACCCGGCGCATCCGGCGACCGATTCGCTGCTGGGGGCGTTGGCATGAGCCTGGAACTGGCGGACGTTTCCTACACCCACCCCGGCACCGCACCGGCATCCGGGAAGCTGTTCGAGGCGTTGAGCCTGCGGGTCGGAGCCGGCGAAATCACGGGGCTTGGCGCCCCCTCGGGGGCGGGCAAATCGACGTTGCTACGCATCGCCGCGTTGATGACGCCCGCGGCTTCCGGGGCCGTGCTCGTCAACGGCCAGGCATTTGCACCAGGCACCCCGGTCCCGCGTCGGGTGCGCCAATCCATTGGCATGGTCCTGCAGTCCCCGCGTGCCGCCGCCGATCCGCGACTGCGCCTTGACGCACTGATTTGCGCCCCGCTGGCCATCCGCGACCGCGCCCTGCGCCCGCAACCACGGCGCCATGCGCAACGGCTGGCCGAGCTGGCCGAGGCAGTGCAATTGGATCCGGCACTGCTGCGGCACTATCCGCACCAGGTCTCGGACGGGCAGCTCCAGCGGGCCATGGTGGCCCGCGCCCTGGCACTGGATCCGGAGGTGCTGATCTGCGACGAGCCAACCGCCCAACTCGACGCCGGAACCACCGCCGCCATCCTGGGGTTGTTGTCCGGCCGCGCCGCGGCCGGCGCCGCCGTCCTCATCGCCTCGCACGACCGCGCCGCGCTGTCCAGGGTTGCCCACACCATGGTGGACCTCGCACAGGTCAACCACGCCGGACGCCTTTCCTGACGGGCAGGAGGCTCAGGGCCTGTCGGCGGTCGATTCCGACTCGTTCCTCCCGGGATCGGGACCAGCCACCCGCACCGGCAAGGGAGCCGGCCAACGCCGGGAGCCGGGCCCGGCGTTGCGGGCGGGGTCGCCAACCGCCTTCAGAAGGAGCTTCACGTCCGCGCTCAACGCTTCGTAGAACGGAACTTCGATCCATCGCCGGACGGCGCCCAACGCACCAAGAACGACAAAACCAGTCAACAATTTGTCGGCCAGGGAATGAACCAGGTTCGACCCCAAGACGGCAAGGTACAAGGAATTGCCCATCGCCGCGAGATTCCGGGTTGTCGTCTCCGATGCGTGGCCGGTTCCGCCGTTGAACAGCAGGACCAGCAGGGCTGATGCGACCAGCGAACAGCTGAGGGCAACGAGGACATTGAGCAACAAGTACCTGGGGAAGGTTTGGCACAATCGAAGGCGCCGCGCACCGTATCCCCACACCAAGGCGCCGGCAATGTTGACCAGCGCGAAGGCAATCGACGAAGAGTCGGTGATGGCCAAGCCAATCGCGTTGGTGGTCAGCCCCACGGCCACGCCTGCCCAGGGGCCAAGCACGATGGCGACGATGGCCGTGCCCACCATGTCGAAATAGAGCGGCAACCCCAACCAGGCCACCAGCGTGAATCCCAGGACGTTCAAGCCAACACATGCCAAAAGAAGCATGAGTTTTCGACGTCGCGCCGGAACCGCCGCCTCAATCACGGCCGGCTGCGGAGTTGCTGGTTCCGGTGCGGCTTCCGGCATCGCGCCGGGAACTTCCCGCGGGTTGCGCCTGGCATGAAGGCAACGTTGTTCCCACTGGGCGACCTCAGCTTCGGACGCCCCCAGGACGCGCGCAATTTCACCGACGAGCTGGGGGTTGACTCGCGTTCGCCCGGTCCGGAATGCGTCATAGACGGTGGTTCGAGCGGGACGGGCGTTGCCGGCATCCACGCCGCCGAGCTCCCTGTGGGCCGCAATCCGGCGGACTATCTCGGCATAGGAAATATCACCGGCGGCGAAACGCAATACCTGCAAGTCATGGGCGATTTCATCATATGAGCCCGCCGGGCGCTCCGCTGCAGGGGGTTCGTCAATCATTCAGTCCTCTTTAGCTACCGCCGCGTGCATGCCGCACAAGGCCCCACCTGAATCTTAGGCACCCGGTGACCCCACCCGGAAAGCCGTTACGTCCCGTTCGGAATATCCGGCTTTGTTCGGGGTTGTTCGAGAACTCGCTGGCCGCGCTTTTCCACTTGTCCCGTCAGTTAGTTTGGTACCTGATGGCCGGTCGATCGGGCAAAGGTGCCGCCCGCCCTGGGGCCCGAAACCGTGCATCCGGGTCGCTGGACTTCCCGTTGCAGCCTTGGGGGCAGCAGGGGGGATCGGCGCCACAAAGGAAGCAAATCACGCAGTGCACCACGGAGGGGCGATCATGCTTGTTGTCGCGGATCTTGCGGGGTGGCTTGCCCTGGCCAACGGCAGCCGGGGAGCATCCTCGAATCATCGACTTTTCGATATATTCCCCGCGTGGAATTGGCTGTCCTGGCGATCCAGCACCAACCGGGTGCCGCTGTCCACGGCAGTGTTCGCCGACGGGGAACGTGCGGCCACTGACCGCTTTGAAGCGGTTCGGGTTCAGACCTAAGACGGTCTCGCGATCGTCACCTCCGTACTCGGCACGACCAAACTTGGGGGCGGGCCGAGCACAGAAGTGACGGTATTCGACAGCTAAGCGGCCTTCGGGACGGGTTGGGATACCTGGGCGCATACCGCCACGCAGGATGCGGGTTGCCTGCACCGCAAACCCACAGGTGGGGCACGCCCCCTAATACTTGCGCAGGTCCATCCGCTTTTGGCCCCGCAGGTGGTGGCGCAGCTCGTCGACCACCGCCATCAGGACCGCATTGATGGCCTCGGTGGAGTTCGACAGGGCACGCACGGCGACGCCAGGGCCCGGCACCTGGCTGATCCCCAGATGCACCTCGGTGCGCTGCGCCTTCCCGGTTCGGTAGGCCAGGTCGCGGATGCGCTCGACGTCTCCGGAACCGATGTTCGCATCGATGGCCAGCAGCATGCCCACGTGCGTGTAGTCCTGCAGGAAGAGCAGCGAATCCAGCGAGTCCGATCCCGGGCGCACCAGTAGGTTGTCCAGCACCGCCAGGCGGCCGTCCACCGAGACCTCGGTGCGCAGGCGCACCTCGTCGTAGCGGAAGAGCTTCCCGTCCGGGCTCCACCCCGGGGTCAGCACCTCGCAGAAGAGCAGGCTGGAGTCCCGGTGCATGTCCACCGTGGTGAACTGCCGGTAGTCGGCCCCGCGGTAGGCGATGAGCTGGTCGGGCACGTATTCGAGCACCGCCCCGGCGTCCAGGCGGACCACCAGGTCCTGGCGGGCAAAGGTGCCGGGAGTCTTGTACACCTTGGTGGCCGACTGGGTGGTCAGCAGCAGCGAGGCACCCTCGTCCACCGAGACCTCGATGCCGTAGTTGTCCCCGCCCAGGTAGCCGCCGCCGGGGTTCACGATGGTGTAGCAGACCTGGGCGGTGTCATCGAGGTAGTGCGGCCGCAGGATCCGCAGGGCTCCCTGGTGGTACTGCCGGGTGGCGATGGCCTTGCCGGCCCGGTTTCCCACCTGCAGGCGCAGCTCGCCCACCAGCTTGGTCCCCGCGAAGGGCGAAGGCCCCAGCTCCCGGATCACTGGCTGCTCGGCCATGGTCGATGCCATCCCTCCCTAGCCCAGATCCAGCATCAGCACCTCGTGCTTGAGCCAGTCGATGACGGTGTCCAGTCCCTCGTCGGTCTTGAGGTTGGTGAAGCAGAAGGGCTTGTCCCCGCGGAATTCCTTGGAGTCGCGCTCCATCACCGACAGGTCCGCGCCCACATAGGGGGCCAGATCGGTCTTGTTGATGATGAACAAATCGGACTTGATCATGCCCTGGCCGGCCTTGCGCGGGATCTTCTCGCCCTGGGCCACGTCGATGATGTAGACGGAGAAGTCCACGAGCTCCGGGGAAAAGGTCGCGGAGAGGTTGTCGCCGCCGGATTCGACGAAGATGACCTGCAGGTCCGGGTGCTTGGCCTTCAGTTCCTCGATGGCCGCCGAGTTCATCGAGGTGTCCTCGCGGATCGCGGTGTGCGGGCAGCCTCCGGTCTCGATGCCGACGATCCTATCCAGCGGCAGCACGCCGTTGGCCGCCAGGATCTTGGCGTCCTCGATGGTGTAGATGTCGTTGGTGATCGCTGCCATCGACACCTCGTCGTTCAGCCTGCGGGTGATCCGCTCGATCAGCTGGGTCTTGCCCGCTCCCACGGGTCCGCCGATGCCAATGCAAATCGGTTCCATCATGCACTCCTTCTGTCGTAGGTTTCTCGCGCCGCGTGTCAGCAATCCGTTAGGACATGAACATGCGGGCGCGCAGGTGTTCGTGGCGCATCTGCGCAATTTCCAGGCCAGGGGCAGCCGCCCCCAGGTCCTGGATCTCCAGCGCGAAGATCTTCTCCACGGCCGCCAACACCGGGGCGTGCATGGCACGCAGCACCCGCTGCCCGGCGTTCTGCCCGATGGGGATCCCTCGGATCGCGTTCTGCGTCAGCGAGGTCACGGTGGAGAACAGGTAAGCCGCAACGGTGTCGGCGCACGGGGCGCCGGCGCCGCGCGCGCCCAGGGCAAAGGCGATGCCCGGGTGCCCGTAACAGGTGCCGGAGGCCACCTGCTCCCGGTACTCCTCGAGCTCCTTTGTGGGGAAGACGCTGGTGGCCACGTGCAGCATGCGCGCGCCCATCTTCACCCCTGCCTCGCGGATCTGCCGCGGCACGGCCGAGGCATGGACCAGCGCATCGATCCGCGCCAGGTCCTCTCCCCCGGCAGCCTCGTGGGCCAGGCGCACCGCCAGCCCGTCGGTGTAGGCCAGGGACTGGGAGAGAAATTTTTCCAGCCACAGCCTGAAGCTGTCCTCGTCGTGCACGGTCCGGGTGTCCAGGTAGCTTTCCAGCCCCAGCGAGTGGCTGAAGGCGCCGGTGGGCAGCGCCGAGTCGGTCAGTTGCAGCAGCGTGAGCAGGTGCCCCGCCGCGGGGCTAGTGGGTGTGTTCGGCATGGCGGAACGGCACCGGCATCACGCGTTCCTGGCGCTGGAACGGCGTCTTGTGGTGCTTGAGGAAATCCTCGACGGTGTGGTCGTATTGCACCACCATCACCGCCGCGCCATAGTCGGAATCGGCGTCGAAGAACTGGGCCTGCAGGTGGCGGTTGCCCAGGGCGTGCGCCACCTGCCCCATCTCGAAGACGCTGCCCGGGGCAATGACCAACACGTCGGTGGGAAGCACCGAGACGGTGATGATTTCCTTTTCGTTGCGCATCAGGATGTCGCCGTCCTGAAGATCCGCGCCCGGGGCCAGGCGGATGCCCAGCTCCCGGCCGTGGTCCGTGGTGACGCGCTGGATCCGCTTGACCAGGGCTGCGGAGGGCAGCACGACTTTTTCCTCGTGCAGCTTTGCCAGCTCGGCCTCGGGGACATCGCGTTTGTTGCCCGAAAGCTGCTCGATGATCATGGAACTCCTTTGAAATGCTCGCCGTCGGATTAAAAGAGGAAGTAGCGCTGGGCCATGGGCAGCACGCTGGAGGGCTCGCAGGTGGCCAGCACCCCGTCCACGGTGACCTGGTAAGTCTGCGGGTCGACCTGGATGTCGGGTGTTTCCCCGTTGTACTTCAGGTCCGCCTTGGTCAGCGTCCGGATGCCTGAAACCGGCCGGATGACTTTGCGCAGCCGCAGGCGTTCGGGCACGCCCTCCTCGATCGCGGCCTGGGACAGGAAGGTAATGGAGGAGGCGTGCACCGCGGTGCCCAGGGCACCGAAGTTGGCACGCAGGGTGCGCGGCTGGGGGGTGGGGATCGATCCGTTGGAGTCCCCCATGAGCGACTGGACGATCAGCCCGCCCTTGATGACCATGTCCGGCTTCACCCCGAAGAACGCGGGATCCCAGAGCACCAGGTCGGCGAACTTGCCTTCCTCGATGCTGCCGATCGAGTCGGCGATGCCGTGGGCGATGGCCGGGTTGATGGTGTATTTCGCGACGTAGCGCTTGATCCGGAAGTTGTCCCCTACTTCGGGGTCCCCCTCCAGCTTGCCGCGCTGGCGCTTCATGGCGTCGGCGACCTGCCAGGTGCGCAGCACCGTCTCCCCGACCCGTCCCATGGCTTGGGAGTCGGAAGAGGTCATGGAGAACACGCCCATGTCGTGAAGCACGTCCTCGGCGGCGATGGTCTCGGCACGGATGCGCGAATCGGCGAACGCGACGTCCTCCGGGATGTCGGCGTTGAGGTGGTGGGCAACCATGAGCATGTCAAGGTGCTCGTCCACGGTGTTGTTCGTGTACGGCAGGGTGGGGTTGGTGGAGGCCGGCAGCACGTTGGGCAGCCCCGCCATGCGGATGATGTCCGGTGCGTGGCCGCCACCGGCACCCTCGGTGTGGAAGGTGTGGATGACCCGCCCGTCGATGGCCGCGATGGTGTCCTCCACGAAGCCGCACTCGTTCAAGGTGTCAGCGTGGATGGCGATCTGCACGTCGAATTCGTCGGCGATCTTCAGCGAATTGTCGATCGAGGAGTGCGTGGCGCCCCAGTCCTCGTGGATCTTCAGGCCGATGGCACCGGCGCGGATCTGTTCGGCCAGCGGGCCTCGGGCGCTGGCGTGCCCCTTGCCCAGGAACCCGATGTTCATTGGCAGGTTTTCAACGGCCTGCAGCATCCGGGAGAGGTGCCAGGGCCCCGGGGTCACTGTCGTTGCCTTTGAGGCATCGGAAGGCCCGGCGCCGCCGCCGATCATGGTGGTGACCCCCGAGGCCAGGGCCACCGGAACCTGGTCGGGACTCACGAAGTGCACGTGGGTGTCGATGGCACCGGCGGTGAGGATCTTGTGTTCGCCAGCGATGATGTCGGTCGCCGCGCCGATGGTGATGGTCACCCCGTTGGTGATGTCGGGGTTGCCGGCCTTGCCGATCTTGAAGATGTGGCCGTCGCGCAATGCGACATCGGCCTTGTAGATCCCGGTGTAGTCCAGCACCACCACGTTGGTGATGACGGTGTCCGGGATGTCCTGGTCGCGGGTCATCTGGCCGTTTTGGCCCATGCCGTCGCGGATGACCTTGCCGCCGCCGAAGACGACTTCGTCGCCATAGTTGGTGTAATCGTGCTCGATCTCGGCCAGCAGCTCGGTGTCGGCCAGGCGAATGGCGTCGCCGGTGGTGGGTCCGTACATCTCCGCATAGTGCTTGCGGCTCATTTCAAAGCTCATGCTTGGTCCTCCTCCGGGGCCTGATCCTTCGAGGCCGCATCGGCCTCGGCCTTTTTGCTTTCCTCGGTGGCGCGCCGAACCTCTTCGGGGTGCGGCGGAAGAGATTCGTCCACGGGGTCCACGCCGAAGTCGGTGTGGAAGCCCTTGGATTCGCGGCCGAGGTTGGGCAGGTCGATGTCGTAGTCGGCGACCAGTTCGGCTTCGGTGACCGGGTTGATGCCGGCGGAGCCGCCGATGGCTTCGGTCTCCACGGCCGGGATGGTCTCGCCGACCGGGCCGTTCACGCGGTCCTGGAACCCATAGACGTGCCGGCGCCCGGCGAATTCGACCAGGTGCACGGTGCGTGCATCCCCCGGTTCGAAGCGCACGGCGGTGCCGGCGGGGATGTCCAGGCGGAAGCCGCGGGCGGCCACCCGGTCCAGGTCCAGTTGCGGGTTGACCTCGGCAAAGTGGTAGTGCGATCCGACCTGGATGGGACGGTCGCCGTGGTTCACCAGGTTCAGGATTCGGGTTTCGAGCTCCGAATTGCAGAGCACGGGTTCGTCACGCAGGATGTATTCTCCCGGTTTCATGTTCTTCTCTCCCTTGCCTAGCGAATCGGGTTGTGGACGGTGACAAGCTTGGTGCCGTCGGGGAAGGTAGCCTCGACCTGCACGTCCGAAATCATGTCGGCGACCCCCTCCATGACCTGCTCCCGGGTCAGGATGGTGGTTCCGTAGCTCATCAAATCCGCCACCGTGCGCCCGTCCCGGGCGCCTTCAATGAGTTCATAGGTCAGGATGGCCACGGATTCGGGATGGTTGAGCAGCAGTCCGCGGGATTGGCGTCTGCGCGCCAGATCGGCGGCAACAACCACCATGAGTTTTTCGTGCTCACGCGGGGTCAAATGCATCTAGGGCTCCAGTTCTCAACAGCGGTAATGAAAAGCGCCACCCGTTATCTGCAACCGGCGGGAAGATGCGCCGGGAGGTCCGTGGATAGGGCAAGAATAGCAGAAGAAAACCGGCAACTTCCTTCCTCATGGGGCGGCGCGCCAGCCCGGCGGTCCGGGGCCTGATTCACGGCCACACGGGGTGACGGCGCGGCCTTTCCAACCATCGCCTGACCTCGGACAAAACAAAACGCCCCGCGGTTTCCACTGTTGGTGGAACCGGCGGGACGCCTTGGCTTTGCCCTTGCTGCATCGGGGCTCCTAGAGACCCAGCTCGTCCTTGCCGAAGGCATAGAGGTAGGGCACACCGGCCTCGGCCTCGATGCGTTCCTTCGAGCCGGTGTCGCGGTCAACGATCACCGCCACCGCCACGACGTTGCCGCCCGCCTTGCGCACGCCCTCGACGGCCGTAAGCGCGGAGCCGCCGGTGGTGGAGGTGTCCTCGAGGACCACGACATTGCGTCCCTCGACCGAGGGGCCCTCGACCTGTCGGCCCATGCCGTAGGACTTCTGGGCCTTGCGGACCACGAACGCGTCGATGGAGCGTCCGGCGTGTCCGGCAGCGTGCATGAGCGCAGTGCCCACCGGGTCCGCGCCCATGGTCAGGCCGCCGGCATTGGTGAATTCAATGCCTGCCTCGTCGAGCATTTCCAGCATGACGGAGCCCACCAGCGGGGCCGCCTCGTGGTGCAGGGTGATGCGGCGTAGATCGATGTAGTAGTCGGCCTCCTTGCCGGAGGAAAGGATGACCTTGCCGTGGACCACGGCGAGTTCCTTGATGAGTTCGAGCAGGCGGGTGCGCGCGGCAGTGTTGGTCATGGGTTCAATTCTAGTTTGGCCGACGGCATACCTGCGATCGCAGCGAGTGTGTGTCATTGAGAAGCCGGCATCGCCCGCACTGCCTTCCCTCACTCGGTGCGTGGCCAACCCGGCTACAGACAGGCAGGTGGTCCCCGGGTTAGGGTGGGGTCATGACCGATTCTCGCCCATTGGGTTACTGGCTTAAATTGGTTGACTCGCTCATCTCCGAGCAGTTCGCCAACTCCCTCGAAGAGCACGGCGTCACCCGCCGGCAATGGCAATTGCTCAACGTCCTGACGCGCGGACCCGCCACCGGAGGCGAGCTAACTGCAGCCCTTGCCCCGTTCTTCGGGGACGTCCAGATCGAGGACGAACCCGCCAGCCCGTCCGAGCATCTGGCCGAGCTCGTTGAATCGGGTTGGGTTGCCGAGGAAGGGCACACCTTTGCACTCACCGAGCAGGGGTCGGTGTCCCTGGACCGTCTCACAGAGATCGTCGACGCGATGCGCGAGGAATCCAGCGCCGGAATCACGCCGGAGGAGTATTCCACCACGGTCTCGTCCCTGCAGAAAATGGCCACCAACCTTGGATGGGATCCCAACAGGCCTCCCGCGGACGCGTAGGACGAATCCGCCATGGTTGGGCTGCCTTGACAGGTTAGGCTTGGGACATGCGCGAACTACAGGCTGCCATCATCAAGGAAATGGGTGTCAAGCCCCGGATCGATCCCGCTGCGGAGGTCCGTGCCCGCATTGACTTCCTCAAGGAATACCTCACCGCCACGCACACCAGCGGGTTTGTGCTGGGCATCTCGGGCGGCCTGGACTCCACCCTGGCCGGGCGCTTGGCACAGCTCGCTGCGGAGGAGCTCCGGGCCGAAGGAACCGACGCCAAGTTCGTCGCCGTTCGCCTTCCCTACGGAACCCAGCTCGACGAAGACGACGCCCAGGCCGCCCTCGATTACGTTGGGGCCGACGTGGAACGAACCTTCAACGTCAAGGCGGGTGTCGACGGACTCGAAGCCGCATTCCACAAGGCCGTGGGCACACCGGTCTCGGATTTCAACAAGGGCAACATCAAGGCCCGCATGCGCATGATCGCCCAGTACACCTTGGCCGGCGAGGAAAACCTTCTGGTCCTGGGCACCGATCACGGCGCTGAGTCGGTCACCGGATTCTTCACCAAGTTCGGGGACGGCGGAGCGGACCTCCTTCCGCTCTTCGGCCTGAACAAGCGCCAGAACCGCGAGCTGCTGCGGCACCTGGGCTCCCCGAGGCAATTGTGGGAAAAGGTCCCCACGGCCGACCTGCTCGATGGCCAGCCGCTACGCACCGACGAGGACGAGCTGGGCATCTCCTACGAGAACATCGACGACTACCTGGAGGGACGGGAGATCCCGGAGGCCGCTGCAACCCTGATCGAGGGCAAGTTCCTGCGGACACGGCACAAGCGCACCACTCCCGTCACGATCTTCGACACGTGGTGGAAGTCCTGATCGGTTCCACTACCGCATAGGCTGGAACCCGTGGAAAGCACCCTGAACGAACCATCCCCACGTCCCGACGCACCAGAGAATCCGGTCGAGGAATTCCCTGAACCGACCGGCGAGCTGGTGCAGCCCATCATCTTGCTGGTGGATCGCGAGGAACCCTGCCCCGAGGACGAGGGCATCGCCGTCGCGGCGCTGGCCTCGGTCAGCGCACTGCTGGCCAACCCGCGCCACCCGTATTGGCGGCCATGGGCGCAGGGAGCGTTTGCCAAAAGCGTCCGCCGGGCGGATGCCAAGATGTTCGCCAAGGTCGCCGAGGAATTCCCCGACCACGCGCTGGCGCAGATTGGGTCCGCGCGGGCCATGGGTTTTGCCCCGATGCAGGCCGACTCCCTGCCCAAGCGCCTGGCCAAACTGCAGGTCTCGGGAACCACCTTGCCTCCGGGCGCGCCCATGGACCCGACGACGGTTCGCATTGGGTTGAACGATTCATTGGGAATGAGCACCGGGAAGGCCGCCGCGCAGGCAGCGCACGCGTTGTTCGCCTGGGTACTGGAGGGAAAGCCCGAGGAGCTCGATGCCTGGCGTGCGGCCGGCTGCCGGCTTTCCATCGAACGCCTTGACTCCAGGGCTTTCAGGAAGAACGCCCGCACGGCCCACGGCCCGGTGATCCACGATGCCGGGCGCACCGAAATCACCCCCGGTTCCGCGACCGCATTCGTCAGTGTCGGCTGACAAACGCCGAGACGCCGGTGACGGCCCGGCCGACGATCAATGAGTTTATTTCGTAGGTGCCTTCATACGTGTAGAGGATTTCAACGTCCCCAAATAGCTTGGCCATCTCGTAGTCGCTGGTGACGCCGTTGCCTCCCAAAAGGGCACGTCCCTTGGCCGCGGACTCGCGTGCCAGGCGGGTGGTGGTCGACTTGGCCATGGCGGCCTGGACCATTTCAAGATCCCCGGTCCCCTGGATCCTGGCCACGTCCGACATGAGTGAGAGGCTCGCCATGGCGTTGCCCAGAATCTCGGCGAGCGGCAGCTGCACCAACTGGAACCCTGCGATGGGCGCACCAAATTGCGTGCGCGCCAGGGCGTAGGCCCTTGCGATGTCGAAGATCCCCAGTTGGACGCCCGCCGCCTGCCATCCCACCCAGGCACGGGAGTGCTTGAGCAGTTCGTTGGCCGCCGCGAAGTTCTTGGCCCCGGGCAGCCTGTTGGTTTCCGGAACACGCACAGCGTCCAACTGGATGTCCGCGTTTTGCATTATGCGCAAACCGACCTTGTTGGAGATCTTGGTGGCGCTGAACCCCGGACAATCGGACTCGACGATGAAGGCCTTGACCGTATTGTCTTCGGTGTCGCGTGCCCAAACCAGGGAAAAGTCGGCCATCGTGGCCGCTCCGATCCAGCGCTTGGCCCCGTTGATGACCCATTCGTCGCCGTCACGGGTCGCGGTGGTGGCGAGCCCTCCGGCGATGTCGGAGCCATGCTCGGGTTCGGTCAGGGCAAAGGCACCCAGTGCAGTGAATTGGGATAGTCCAGGCAGCCACTTCTTTTGCTGTTCCGCCGATCCGAGTTCCCGGATCATGCCGACGATAAGTTCGTTGTGGATGCCAACGAGGGCCGAGAGGGAGACATCGGCGCGTGCCGCCTCGACATAGACCAGGCCCTTGAACAATTCGCTGCTGCCATCCAGCTGGATTCCTCCGAGGCCGTGGGCGGCCATCTCGGGCAGGAGGTGGTGCGGAAATTCCTCGCGGTTCCAGTACCCCAGGCTCTCGGGGCGAACCCGATCCTGCAGGAACGAGCGGATGTCCCGCAAGCGCCGCAGTTCGGACGGCTCCAGCAGCTGCCAGATGTGCATGAGGTCCACATCCGGAAACGGGAGTCCCGTGAGGCTTCGTTCGGTGTCGGCTACGGCGATTATTGCCTGGTTCTCACTCAATGGCATGAGAGGGATAACTCCTTGTCCGGTGAAATATTTGGCTCGATGTTTGCGAGGTCTTCCAAACCCTTGGATATCCAAGTATATTTGCCAGTGACTCAAATCACTAGGGCTTCCTACTAATTGGGTGTCCGGGCGAAAGGACGGCAATGACAGTTACCGAAGAATTCCGTGCAGCACGCGACCGACTCCTGGAACTGCGGACCGACTACGACGGCGCCCGCAAGGAATTTCGGTGGCCCGCGTTCACGGAGTTCAACTTCGGTCTGGACTGGTTCGACCAGGTTGCCAAGGATCCACTGCGCGGCGACACCAATGCACTGGTCATCGTCGAAAAGGACGGAACGTCCACGCGCCGCACCTGGGCCGAACTATCTGCCCGCTCCGGACAGGTCGCCAATTGGATGCGCTCAATCGGCATGAAGCGCGGCGAAAAGATGATCGTCATGCTGGGCAACCGCGTGGAACTCTGGGAGATCATGCTCGCCGGCATCAAGCTGGGCATGGTCATGATCCCCACCACCACGCAGATGAACCACCTCGACCTGCAGGACCGGGTTGAGCGGGGCGGTGCGCGCTGGGCGCTGGCCGGGCACGGCGACACGCAAAAGTTTGACCGGGTCGCGGGCGACTACACGGTGATCCACGTGGACGGCGAAGCGCCGGACGGCGGGGTGGACTACACCGAGAGCACCGGCCACCCCACGGAATTCGTGCCCGAGGTGGCGACCAAGGCCGACGAAACACTGCTGCTCTACTTCACCTCCGGCACCACATCCAAGGCCAAGCTGGTGGAACACACCCACACCTCATATCCTGCCGGGCACCTGAGCACGATGTTCTGGATGGGCCTGGAGCCCGGTGACGTACACCTGAATGTCGCCTCCCCGGGTTGGGCCAAGCACGCGTGGAGCAACTTCTTCACCCCATGGATTGCCGAGGCAACCGTCTTCCTCTACAACTACGAACGCTTTGATGCCAAGGCGCTCATGGCCCAGATGGATGCCGAATCCGTCACCAGCTTCTGCGCCCCGCCCACTGTGTGGCGCCTGCTGATCCAGGCCGACCTGACAGCACTGAAGAACCCTCCGGCCAAGCTGGTGTCTGCCGGAGAGCCGCTGAACGCGGAGGTCATCGACCAGGTCAGCCGCGCCTGGGGGCAAACGATTCGCGACGGCTTCGGACAGACCGAAACCACCGTGCAGATCGCCAATCCGCCGGGGATGCCCATCAAGATCGGTGCCATGGGCAGGCCCATGCCCGGCTACGACGTGGTCCTCATCGACCCAGCCACCGGAGCGGTCGGGCGCGAGGGGGAAATCTGCCTGCGGCTGGATCCACGCCCGCTGGGGCTGATGAAGTCGTACTACGGGGATGGGGAGAAGACCGCGGATGCCTTCCGTGACGGCGTCTACCACACCGGAGACATGGCCGAGATGGACGAGCAGGGGGTCATCACCTACGTGGGCCGCGGCGATGACGTGTTCAAGTCCAGCGACTACAAGCTCAGTCCCTTCGAGCTGGAGTCGGTGCTGATCCAGCATCCCGCCGTCGCCGAGGCCGCCGTAGTGCCCTCCCCCGATGCACTCAAGCTCTCGGTCCCCAAGGCCTTCGTGGTCACCGCCGCGGGCCATGAGCCTTCGGCGGAGTTGGCCGAAAGCATCCTGGGCTACTGCCGGGAACACCTGGCTCCCTTCAAACGGATCCGTCGACTCGAATTTGCCGAGCTTCCCAAGACCATTTCCGGGAAGATCCGGCGCGTGGAACTGCGGAACAACGAAGCGGCACGCCACGACGCGGCCCCGGGGCTCCAGCCCCAAGGCATCGAGTACCGTGACGACGATTTCCCGTCCCTGAAATCCTGATGCACGGAGAGGCTTGGATAAGCTGGGGCACGAATTCTATCCGGAGGGAACATTGAGCCAGCCACTATCGCGCGACCCGATCCTGGAAGCGCAACGCAATTGGGAACGCCGGGGGTGGGAGGACGTTGCCGAGCCCATGGCTGCGATCACGGCCCTGATGAGGACGCAACAGATCCTGTTGCAACGCGCGGAAACGGTCCTTAAGCCATTCGGCCTCACCTTCGCCCGCTATGAGATGCTCGCCTTGCTCAGCTTTGCCCGTGAGGGCTCGCTGGCCATGAATCGGGCCAGCGCCCTGTTGCAGGTCCACGCCACCTCGGTGACCAACGCCGTGGACCGGCTGGAGAGTGCCGGCCTGGTGGCTCGCACCAAGCATCCGACCGACAAGCGCACCACCCTCATTGCCCTGACGCGGCAGGGCCGCGAACTGGCCGCGGCCGCCACCATCGAGCTTAATTCCCAGGTTTTTGCCGACTCCGGGTTTTCGGACCGCGACATCTCCACACTGATCCGGATCTTCAGCAAGTTCCGCCGCGAAGCCGGGGATTTCTCCGGGGACGAACCGGCTTCCGAGTAGCGGAGGGAAACGGCCCGCCTGTTTTCGGCGGTCTAGACGCCGACCAGTTCCGGGAGTCCGAGCACGCCGTCGCGCATTGAGGCGACGGCATCGGTGAGCGAGATGAATTCGGTATCGTGCGTGACCATCACGGTGGCCACGGAGAATTCCTTGGTCACCTGGGCCAACAGCCGCACGATGGATTCGCTGCGCGCGTTGTCCAGTGCCGCGGTGGGCTCGTCGACGAGCAGCACTCTTGGCTCCCCCATCAGGGCGCGGGCGATGTTCACGCGCTGGCGCTGGCCGCCGGAAAGCTGGTGCGGGCGCTTCTTGGCGCTGTCGGCCAAACCAACGATTTCCAGCAGCTCCAGGGCCCGGGCCTTCGCGGGCTTCAGCGGCTTGCCGCGCAAATGGTCGGAAATCATGAGTTGCTCGACTGCCGTAAGCGAGGCCAACAGGTTGGGCTGCTGGAAGATGATGCCGACCTTCTCACGGCGCAAGCTGGTCATCTGGGCATCGTTCAGGTCGCTGGCGTTTGTCCCGTCGATGATGACCAGCCCGCTGGTGGGGCGGATCAATGTTGCCGCGGCCGCCAGCAGGGAGGACTTGCCCGACCCCGAGGGACCGATGAGCGAGAGCATCTGTCCGGCGCCGACGCCGAGGTTGACGGCGTCCAGTGCCTTGACGGTGCCCTGCCCATCCGGGTATTCCAGGGTCAGGTCGATCAATTGCAGGGGCATGTTGGCGGTTGCGGTTATGCCGGTGGCAGCGGTGTTCATGGAAATCCTTTGCGGGGAAGGTGGGGGGCAGACGTTGGGAAAGACGCGCGGACCTTATCTTGGCCTGTGGGGCTAGTTGCCGCCCAGGGCGATGAGCGGGTCGACCTTGGTGACGCGGGAGACGGCGAGCGCCGCCCCGGCCAGGCCGAGCACAAATACGCCGAGGATGGGTAGCACCGTGGTGGCGGGGCTGAGCAGGAAGGGCGCGGCGCTGGCGGCGAGGGAGCCCCCGAGGATGCCGATGCCGCCGCCGATCCCGGCGCCGAGCAGCAACACAATGCTCGCCTGGGTGATGGCGTCCCGAAGCACGTACCCACCGGAGCCGCCCAGGGCCTTGAGCACGGCAATGTCGCGGGTGCGTTGCACGGTCCAGACCGTAAGGAAGGCCAGGATCACCAGGGCGGAGATCCCGTAGAGGAAGCCCTGCATCATCAGCAGCGAGCCGTTTTCGCTCTTGTAGGAGCCCAGCGCTGCGTAGGAGCCGGTGCGGGTGGTGCTGACGGTGCCTGCGGCGGCGTTGGCCGCCTCGCTATCAACCGTTGCCCCATCCCGGTTGGTGACGGCGATGACGGTTCCGGCCTGGGTGGCGTCGCCCAGGTGGGCGAGGCCGGCCCAGGAATCGAGGTCCGTGTAGGCGACAGAGGTGTGCGAGTACCAGTTGTCCGCGGCAATCCCGCCGACGACCAGGTCGATCCCCGCCATCGAGACGGTGTCCCCGGCCTGAAGCGCCAGGTCCTCGGCCACGGATTCGCCGATGACGACCTCTCCCTCGGCCACCGGCAACGGGGCCAGCGAGCTGCCCTCCGGGATGCCGAAGACCGCGACGTTGGTGGTTCCGGTGCTGGTTTCCGACCCCGCGGCCGAGCCCTGGAAGCGGGTCTGGGTGATGCCGATGGCTTCTGCCGATGCAACGCCCGGGCGGCTGCCCCAGGCGTCAACCTGTTCCGCGGTGACCTGGCTTTCGGTGAACGAGGCCTGGGGTTCGTTGCCGCTGGCGGCGCCAAAGACAAGGGTGTCCACCGGGGTGGTCCCGGAGCCGAGGTTTTTCAAGGCAGAGGTTGACTGGTCTCCCAGGCCTGCGGTCAGACCGGAGAGCATGACCAGCAGCAAGGTAATGAGCGCGACCACCGAGCCCATGAGGGCGAAGCGGCCCAGGGCGAAGCGGATGTCGCGGATTGCAAGGAACACGGTAGGAGGTTCTCTTTCAGTGGATGGTGAGGGGGGGTCTTGCCACCGGCGATTTCCCCCTTCTTATCTCCCATCCTCCGTCTGCAGCCTCCCTTGCACATCGACCATATGGTCGATTGGTGCAGGCCGTCCCGCTACTCGGGCATATCCCCATTGACCCACGAAATGTACCGGCGCAGCGTCCGGTTAACCGCGGTGTGGGCGTCCTCCTCCAAGACGCCGAAGGCGCTGTACATCCGGGTGAACGCCAGGGGCATCACGATGCCAAGGATGCGTTCTATGGCACTGGCGGGCAGCGGGATGTTGTTGACGTAGCTGCGCATGGCGTTTGCCGATGTCCTGTCACCGCCCACGGCAATGGTGTCCCCGCTGACCAGGACCCCGGCACCATTCTGCCCGGCCGGCCAGTGCACGACGCTGCTTCCGGCGAAGTGGCCGCCGCATTGGTACATCCAGAGGTCAGGGAGCATCTCGACCTTCCCTTCCCAAAGCCTGATGACAGGGTCCGGGCGCCGGATCCACTGCTCATCTGCCGCGGCAACGTACACAGGGACGTGTCCGAAGCGATGGCTGTACTGGATCGAGGATCCGGTCAGGTGCGGATGGCTTGAGGCAATGGCCGCCACTCCGCCGAGCTCGTCAATACGAAGTGCACCGGCCGCATCGATGAATCCGGGCGGTTCGAAAAGCAGGTTGCCGTCGGGAGTGCGGATCAGCAGCCCGCGCTGCCCGATGCCCAGTCGCGGTGTCGTGGTGACGGAGTAGAGGTCGGGTTCCAGTTCCTCGACCAGCATTTTGTACCCCTTGGATTCGAGCTCGTCGCGGGTGGTCCAGGCCTGGCCCGTCGCGGGCACGTATTGGCGTTCGTCCTCGCAGATCGCGCAGCTCTTGGGCGGGCCGGCGCCATCGCCGTGTTCAATGGCGCAGGTTAAGCAACTGAAGATGGTCATCAGGGCCCGTTTCCCCTCGGTTTGCAGGTCGTGGTCACATCCTACAAACCTCAATGTGCGTTGAGGTCAAGTCGCCCGGGTGCGGGCGCGTCATAGACGCTCCCGCACCCGGGCGACCTTCCCGTGCTTCGATTTGCCAGCCTGCCTAGCCTCCCGATTTGTCCCGGATCTCGGTGATGATGCCGGAAAAGTCGCGGCCGGCCCCGCCCTCGTCGGCGAACTTGCGGTAGATCTGTGCGGCCATTGGGCCCAGCTGCGCGGCAACCCCCGCATTCTCCACGGCGTTCAACGCCAAGCCAAGGTCCTTGGCCATCAGCGCACCGGCGAAACCGGGGACATAGTCGCGATTGGCCGGGGAAGCCGGCACCGGTCCGGGGACCGGGCAGTTGGTGGTCACCGACCAGCATTGTCCCGAGGCCGTGGAGATCACGTCGAACAGCGCCTGATGGGTCAGGCCCAGCTTCTCGCCGAGCACGAACGCCTCGGCGGCGCCGATCATGGAGATGCCCAGGAGCATGTTGTTGCAGATCTTCGCGGCTTGTCCGGCGCCGTGTCCGCCGCAGTGCACCAGCTTCTTGCCCATGACCTCCAGCAGCGGGGTAATGTGCGCGAGGTCGCCCTCCTCGGCGCCGATCATGAACGTCAGGGTCCCGGCTTCGGCTCCGACCACGCCGCCGGAAACCGGGGCGTCTGCCGACCGGTGCCCCGCGGCCAGCGCCAGCTGCGCCGCCTCGCGGGCCTGGGCCACGTCGATGGTGGAACAGTCGAGGAACAGGGTGTTTGGCGGGGCGCTTTCCAGCAGTCCCGGTTCGCCCACGCCGCGGTAGGCATCGAGCAGGATGGCCCCGGAGGGGAACATCGTCAGCACGATGCTTGCACCGGTGGCTGCTTCGGTGGCCGAGGCAACACAGGGCACGCCCGCCCCGACGGCGGCGTCAACGGCCGCGGGGACAACGTCGAACCCCACCACGTCGAAACCCGCCTTGATGAGGTTCACGGCCATGGGTTCGCCCATGTGCCCGAGCCCCAGGAATGCTATCCGGCCCGCGGAGGCGGGCGATTGTTCAGACATGTTCTTCCTCCAGCGTTATTCGACCGCGTCGCTCAGGGCGCGTGGGTTGAGTTTGAGTTCGCGCTCCCCGAGCGAGGCGAAGCAGGCATCAAGGTCTTCCTGCCGCACTTGGGCCAGGGTGGGGGGATTCCACGCCGGGGCGTAGTCCTTGTCGATGACCTGGGCACGGATGCCCTCGGGGAAGTCCCTGGACTCGAGGCAACGCAGCCCGACCCGGTATTCCTGCTCCAACGCCTCTTCGAGGGATCCCAGGTCCCTGGCGCGGCGCAGCGAGGCCAGCGTGAGCTTGAGCGCGGTCGGCGATTTCTTCGCCAGCGTCGCCACGGCGTACTCGGCCTCAGCGTTTCCGTCGTCTGCCAGTTCCTGGAGCGAGGAGACGATTTCCTCGACATCCTGCTGCGCATAGACGTCATCGAGCCAAGGCCGCCAGGCCTCCAAGTTCGAGGCCGGGACGGGCAGGAGGTATGCAGGCAGCACTTCGTCAACCGGCCTGCGCTCAAGTTCCGCGAAGAGCTCCTCGGCGCGGGCGAAGTCGATGAGGTGGTCAGCAAGTCCAAGGTAGAGCACCTCGGCCGCGCCCAGATGCTCGCCGGTGAGCGCGGCATGGGTGCCGGTTTCCCCGGGGGCGCGGGAAAGCAGGTACGTGCCGCCGACATCCGGGACGAACCCGATGGTGGTTTCGGGCATCCCGCTGCGGGTCCGGCTGGTGACCAGCCGGTGGCTTCCGTGGGCGGAAATCCCGACTCCCCCGCCCAGGACGAGACCGTCCATGTAGGCGATGTAGGGCTTGGGATAGGCATTGATCAGGGAATTCAGCCGGTATTCGGTCGCCCAGAAGGCTTCGGTTTCCCTGCCGCCTGCCGCGATGTCGCGGTGGATCGCCACGATGTCGCCGCCGGCGCACAGCCCGCGATCGCCTGCCCCTCGCACCAGCACCTGGCTCACCGCCGGGTCGGTGGCCCACTCGCCGAGGGTTTGGAGCATGGTCGCGGCCATGCGGGCAGTCAGGGCATTGACGGCGCGTGGTCGGTTCAGCGTGATCACGCCGAGGGATCCGCGCACTTCGGAAAGGATCTGCGGCTCGTCCACGTCGCTTAGCTACCTTCCGGCATCACGAAGCTCGCGCCCTCGCGGATGCCCGAGGGCCAGCGCGTGGTCACGGTTTTGGTCTTGGTGTAGAAGCGGAAGGCGTCGGCTCCGTGCTGGTTCAGGTCCCCGAAGCCGGAGGCCTTCCACCCGCCGAAGGTGTAGTAGGCGATCGGGACCGGGATGGGAACATTGACCCCGACCATGCCGACCTGGACGCGCGAGGTGAAGTTCCGGGCGGTGTCGCCGTCGCGCGTGTAGATGGAGACGCCGTTGCCGAATTCGTGCTCCGAGGGCAGGCGCAGGGCCTCCTCGTAGTCCTTGGCCCGCACCACGCAGAGCACGGGTCCAAAGATTTCCTCCTTGTAGATGCGCATGTTTTCGGTGACGTTGTCGAAGAGGGTGGGGCCGACCCAGAATCCGTCTTCGTGGCCCGAAACACTCAATCCGCGGCCGTCGACCAGCAGCGAGGCGCCCTCGTCCACGCCGACCTGGATGTAGTTCTCGATGCGTTCCTTGGCGCTTTGGGCCACGACAGGTCCGAAGTCGGATTCCTTGTCCATGCCGTCGCCGACCTTGAGCCCGGCCACGCGTTCCTTCAGCTTGGACACCAGGGCGTCGGCGGTGGCCTCGCCGACGGGGATGGCGACCGAGATGGCCATGCAGCGTTCGCCTGCCGATCCGTATCCGGCGCCCATGAGAGCATCGGCCACCATTTCCAGGTCCGCATCGGGCATGATGACCATGTGGTTCTTGGCCCCGCCGAAGCACTGGGCGCGTTTGCCATTGGCTGCTGCGGTGGCGTAGATGCTTTGGGCGATCGGGGTCGAGCCCACGAAGCCGATGGCCTTCACCCGCGGGTCCTCAAGCAAGGCGTCGACGGCCTCCTTGTCACCGTTCACGACGTTGAAGACACCGTCCGGGAGCCCGGCCTCAGTGAAGAGCTCGGCGAGCCGCAGCGGGACGGAGGGGTCGCGCTCGGAGGGCTTGAGGATGTAGGAGTTGCCCGCGGCGAGGGCTGGTCCGGCCTTCCACAGCGGGATCATGGCGGGGAAGTTGAACGGGGTGATGCCTGCGACAACGCCCAGCGGCTGGCGCAGGGAGTGCACGTCGATGTCGGTTCCGGCACTGTCGGAGAATTCGCCCTTGAGCAGGTGCGGGGCGGCGGCGCAGAACTCGATGACTTCCAGGCCCCGCTGGATGTCTCCCTTTGAATCGGGGAACGTCTTGCCGTGCTCGCTGGTCAGCAGCGCCGCCAGCTCATCCATGTTCGCGTAGACGAGCTCGACGAACTTGTTAAGGATGCGGGCCCGGCGCTGCGGGTTGGTCTGGCCCCATTCGACCTGTGCGGCCTCGGCGACGGTGATGGCGTCTCGGACCTCGCCGGGCGAGGCCAGTGGGAGCCTGGATTGCACGGCTCCGGTGGAGGGGTTGTACACATCGGAGAAGCGACCGGAGGTTCCTTTGGCGTGGGCGCCGCCCACGTAGTGGGTCAGTTCACGGGTCATGTGATTGATGCTCCTATGCAAGATTCGCCTGAACGCGGCAGCGGCCTGTGATGCGCACCACGCCTGTTACCCAAAAATATACTCGGACTTCCTACTAAATTGCTAGGTCTTGGCCATCCCCGCCGACACCCCATGGCCGCACACCGCCCGTGCGCCGGGGCACGGGCGGTGTTCATCGGGGTGACAACCCGCTGTCGCGCAGAACTGACCGCCGTGACGAGAGTTGATAGGTTGGGTATGTGAAGATTGCTACCTGGAACGTGAACTCCCTTCGTGCCCGTGCCGACCGCGTCGAGGACTGGCTGCGCCGCTCCGACGTCGATGTCCTGGCGATCCAGGAAACCAAGTGCAAGGACGAGAATTTCCCCTGGGAGTTGTTTGAAAACAACGACTACGAGGTCGCCCACTTCGGCCTCAGCCAGTGGAACGGCGTGGCCATCGCCTCCCGAGTGGGCCTTGACGACGTCGAGCGGACCTTCGCGGACCAGCCGGCCTTCGGCAAGGGCGGCAAGGACCCGGTGCAGGAAGCGCGCGCGATTGCCGCAACCTGCGGCGGCGTGCGCATCTGGAGCCTGTATGTGCCCAACGGCCGCGCCCTGCAGGACGAGCACATGCCCTACAAGCTCGATTGGCTCGCAAACCTCAACGCCCAGGCCGCCGGCTGGCTGGCCGAAAACCCCGAGGCGCAGGTTGCCCTGATGGGCGACTGGAACATCGCCCCGCGCGACGAGGACGTCTGGGACATCGACTTCTTCATCGCCAATGAACTCACCCACGCCTCGGCCCCGGAACGCGCGGCATTCGACGCCTTCCTGCAGACCGGTTTCGTCGACGTGGTCCGCCCGCACACCGACACCCCCAAGACCTACACCTACTGGGACTACACCCAGCTGCGGTTCCCCAAGAACGAGGGCATGCGGATTGACTTCACACTGGCCTCCCCCGCTCTGGCCTCCCGCGTGATTGGTGCCCAGATCGACCGCAACGAACGCAAGGGCAAGGGCGCCTCCGACCACGTCCCGGTGATTGTGGAGCTGGACTAGGCCATGGTGCAGGTCAACGGAACCAACCGACGGGCCCTCCCGCCGACCTCGTACCTGCGCATTTTCGAACCACTTCGGGCCTTTTCGGATGCCGATCAGCGGCTGGCCGTGGCCAGCGGTCGCATCAACCGCGAAACCATGGAGGACGCCAGCGCCTCCGCGGCATTGCAGCGCCTGACCCGCCCGGCCTCCGACCCGTTCCCGCACCGGCACACCGAGACCTACCGCAAACTGGTCACCACCACCTGGGACGGCACCGTCAACACCCTGTATTGCCCCGACCAGTTGGCCACCCGCACCATCCTGGCCTCGGAACAGCTCGACGGCTCCATGCGCCCCCAGCTGCTGGAGCTGCTCGTTCCCGATGCCGCCCGGGCGGCCAATGCGCTGCGCGTGGACCGGCAACGCTTCACCGACGACCTGGCACACCTGCACACCCGCACTGCGACCTGGGGCATCCCCTTTGGCTGGCTGATCCTGGTGCACGAGGACGACGAGGTGGATGTCATTGAGGACGGGGAGGAACTGCTCGCCAGCCGCATCTACACCCCGCTGCCCCAGGCACTGGACCGGGTCCGCTATGCCGCGGCAACCCTGGCCATCCATGCCCCGGAAATGGACCTGCTGGACGAGCTTGCGGCGCTGAGCGAATGGCTGCAGCTCTTTGACAAGGAGTCGGTGGTCGAGCTCGACTACGGACGCATTGCAGCGCTCGTCTGGCCCGACGATTCGCCTCACGACCTGCGCCTGGGGATCGAGTCGCTGGCCGAATCCGACATGACCGGCGCCGCTGCGTCCTACCGCCGGCTCTCGAACCGGTGGTTGGCCGTCCGCCAGCTCGCGCGGGCCAACTAGCCTGCACCCCCGTACAGGGGCACCGTGCGGCCTTGATAGTCTCGGACAGTGTTCCTGGTCCCAGCGTTGCTGCTTATTTTCCTGTACTTCTACTTGCGCCACCGCGACCGCCGGATGCTGCGCAACGGTGTGGTGTTGGTGGCTGCCTGCTACCTGGCCTTGATCGAGATTGGCAACCTGCTCTCCCGCTGGGCCCCTGGCATGTCCTACGTGTTCCTGGGGATTTTGGCCCTGGCTCCGCTGTCGGTCCTGGCACTGGCAGCGACCCTGATTCGCAACGGGGTGGCGATGCTCAAGTCCGAGGGCCGGCGGCTGGGCAACCTGTTGTTCCTTCTGGCAGGGCTGCTGCTCATCGCCTTGCCTCCCCTGGCGCTGTTGCTGGTGCTCACGCTGAACCCGTTGGCGATCGGGCTGGCGGCCCTGCTCTTCTTCCTTTGCAGCTACCTCGGCGTGGTTTTCGTGGTATTCCTTGCCTACGCCATCGCCTACGGGCGCAGGACCTTTACGGGGAGCCCGCAGGGAATCGTGGTGCTGGGCTCGCGACTTGACGACGGCGGAGTCCCGCCATTGCTGCGCAACCGGCTGGACAAGGCACTGCAAATCTACCGGTGCACCACACCTCGCCCGCTGCTGATCCCCTCCGGCGGACAGAGCCCTGACGGGGTCCTGGCCGAGGGCATGGCGATGACCGACTACCTGATTGGCGCCGGGGTGGCTCGCGAGCATGTCGTGGTGGAGAAAAATGCCGTGAATACGGAGGAAAACCTCACGTTTTCCGCGAATCTCTTCCGGGAATCTGGGCGCTGCGGACCGCTGCTAGTGGTCACCAACAATTACCACGCACTCAGGGCCGCACTGCTGGCACGTCGGCTGGGAATCGATGCCGAGGTGGTTGGCTCGCCGACCGCCAAGCACTACCTGCCCGGTGCTTTCCTGCGCGAGTATGTGGCGGTACTGGTGGAACACAGGTGGTTGCACGCGCTGTTGTGCATCCCCTTCATGGCATTCACTGCGTTGCTGGTCATGGCCGTCATCACGAGCCAGGGGTAACCGAGAGCGGCTACAGGACGCGTTCAACCCGGGCAAACCGGGAGCGGGTGCCCACCGCCAGGTAAACCACCACGGGCCCGCTTACACCCATGGACTGCTGGACCAGCTGCGCGGCTCGGGCAACATCCCGGCCCAGCGGGCCCGGAGCCGTGCCCTTGCGGGGCTGGACCTTGATCCGCAGCCCGGCCTGCGGCTCCAGAACCCAGACACTGACGCCGATCGAAATGATGTCGTGGCGCCGCCCCAGGACGTGCCGAAGCGCCTGCTCGACAGCGTTTTGGGATATCTCCACCCTGCCGGGCAGCGGATCGTCGTCAAAATAGGCCGAAACATAGTCGCCTCCCCTGCCGCTGCCCTGCACCGCAATCCACCACAGCGTTAAGAGGATGAAGCAGATCAGCAACGCCGAAATGAGGATCCACATCCAGGATTCCCGCTGTCCCGGCAGGGTGGTGGCCGCCAGCACCTCGTTGGTTCGCGCACCCAGCTGGCCGGCGACTTGTCGCCACCCATCGGCATAGCCGGGTGAAAGGGCAGCCAGCACCAAGTGCGCGCCGCACGCCAGCAACGCCAGACCCAGGACGGCCAGCAGGATCCGGTTGAGCAGACGTGGCGTGCGGTTCATTGGCCGATCACCCCGCGCTCGGCAACCCTGACAAAGACCTGCGGCAACGGAGTCACCAGGTTGGTTCGCAGCTCGTCCTCCAGTCCGGCAACGACACTTGCGGGGTTGACGGGTATTCCCGAGGTTGGGCTGAGCTGCACCTCGACACGGTCCCGGTGCACCGTGACCAGCGCCTGGCCACGGCCTACGCCGGCTTCCGCGCGGGCGCGTCGGGCCAGTCCCGCGGCCAGTACCTGGTCATCGACAATGAGTACCCCGTCCTCGCAGGCCAGTGCGTGGCGGGCACGTCGTCCGCGGCGCAGCCCGTGCGCCAGCAGCACGAGGCCAAAGACCATGACACACAGGCCAACGGCCACCTGCCCCGCGAATTCCATTTCAGGGGGCAGCGCCGACACCCGGCTCCACCAGGTATCCGGGGCGGCAAGCAGTGGTTCCTGCCCCAGGGCCTTGAGCGCCGTTTCCAGCAGGGCGTATATGCATGCCAGCAAGATCAGCAACGCGACGGTGACGGCCGCCGGCGAACGGCCGCTGGTGAGCTCGCGCTCCCTGATGTCCGTGTGCTCCTGTCCCATCAATGCCTCCGTTCCGCGGCGGAAGCCACGATCCCGGTGACCCGTACGTCCACCCGGCTGACCAGGGACCCGGTCAGCCCGCTGAATTGTTCGCCAATCTCCGCGCGTCGGTCGCGAACCCTGTCCAGGACGGTGGATCCGGCCGTGCCTGAGGTGCCCGACAGCGGCAAGGGCAGGTGGACCGTCAGCGCGAGGTAGCCCGCGTCATCACGGAGAAACGCCCGCACCAGGCCGGCCTCGACGCCAAAGACGTTGGCGGCCACAGCCCGTGCAGTGGCGGTGAGTGCCTGCGCATTGACCCGGGTGTGACCCGCGCGGGGAACCGACCCCGCATCCTGAACCGGCGAAAGGGCGCTCTGGCTCATGACGAAGATCGACGTCCGGTCAGGGCATCAAGGATCGCGCGCATGTCGACGCGCCCGCCGACGGTCCTAGACGCCAGCGCACCGACCGCCATGAACAGCGCCATCAGAAGGAAACCGCCCAAGCCGTGTTCCAGCGCAGCCCAGGCCAGGATGGCCCCCAGAAGTGCGCCAATGAGTGTTGCCTTCATGCCGGTCCTTCCCCTGCAGAGTTGCGTCGCTTTTCGGAGACGGGTTCGGGGGCGGAAATATGCACGTCCCCGATTTCAATATTGACCTCGATAACCTCGAAGTCCGTGAGGTCCTGGACGGCTCTGAATACCGCCTCGCGCACCGCCGTCGCGAGATCGTGAAGGCGATAGCCGAACGTGGCGGTGAGGACCAGGTCTATTGCAACCTGCCGCGATCCGACTTCCACGCTGACGCCATGTGCTGGTTCCGTGGCGGAACCCACGGCGCCGCGCAGGGCGCCGAACGCCCGCGAGGTTCCCAACCCCAGCGAATGCACTCCCGGAATGCCCCGGGCGGCGGCGGCGGCAACCTTCGCCACGGCAAGATCGGTGATCCTCGTGGTTCCGCTGGCTTCGGTTTCGGGCAAGCTATGCACCGAAAGTTCATGATCCATGGGTCCGGTCCTCTCTGCGCTCACCTCGTCATGCTCGGCGTACGCCACCAGCCTACAACCGAATGTGATGGACATCGCAAGAATCGGCAGGTGGGCAAGGGTTCCGGGAACGATTCCGACGTCCTTCGGCAAGAATCGGAAGACCTTGGCAGGCCCAGGGCCGACACCAATTTCTTGCCCCTATTTGGCCCACACAAGCCGGGCTTCAACATTCGCGTTGACAAAGCAAAAACCCCCCTTGTTTCCAAGGGGGGTTTTAGATGGTGGCTCCGACCGGCGTCGATCCGGTGACCTTTCGATTTTCAGTCGAACGCTCTACCAACTGAGCTACAGAGCCTGGCATCATCAGGCTAGATGATCACCCGATCTTCCGGCGAACCGAAAAACCTAAGCGACCCTGACGGGACTTGAACCCGCGACCTCCGCCGTGACAGGGCGGCGCGCTAACCAACTGCGCTACAGGGCCTTATTCGCGAAGTCTCCCTCGCTCACAAGACAAGAACTCTACCAGAGCATTTCGCTCGAGCAAAATCCAGATTTCGTGCGTACCCCCAACGGGATTCGAACCCGTGCCGCTGCCGTGAAAGGGCAGTGTCCTAGGCCGCTAGACGATGGGGGCCAGGAACCACTGCCGTGGATTACTCCGCCGCAGTGGACTCAAATAACTATAGAGGTAAACTTCCCACCGCGCAAAACCGGACACGCGTGACAGTCGACACAACGCGATTTCCGCGTCACCCCCGCCCCTTCGAGTCGTCGTACGGCCGCCGGAAATCGGGACGGCAGCTAGGTAGAGTGCAACGCATGGCGTACGAAATGACTGACGATGAGTTTGAACTGGTGGCCGAGCGCGCCCTGGATGAAATCCCCGAGGCCCTCCTTGTCATGATGGAAAACGTCGCCATCTTCATCGAGGATGCCTACAAGCCTCTGCCCAGCGAAGACCCGGCGACTAAATTACTGGGTCTTTACGAGGGAACATCACTGACGGAGCGTGATTCGGGATGGGGCGCCGGGGCCATGCCCGACCGCATAACTATTTTCAAGAACGCAATCCTCGAAATCTGCTCCACCGAGAAGCAGGTTGTTGAAGAAGTGGGCATCACGATCGTTCACGAGATTGCCCACCACTTTGGCATCGATGACGAACGACTGCATGAACTTGGGTGGGGCTAGGGCTCTACACCTCGCGGGGGCCGGTCAGTACCGTGCACGCTAGGCGCACCGTTCCGGCGGACATCGCTCCGTAGCGGAAAGCCGGGTTCCTTCGCCTGGGGCAACAGACCCCTTGGTCCTGTATCAGGATGTTCATCCGGGCTTATTCCATCCCCCGAAGCGCTTCCATCGCCTCCGTCGCTTCGTGACGATGATGCAACACTCCAATCTGACCTGAGTCTATTCCTGCGGGCTAACGAGTTTGATTCCAAAATTTCCAAAATGCCGCGCAAATTGACGAATAATTACACCGTTGTAATTGCCGTTATTGAAGTGACTGGTGTTGCCAGTGTGAATGGTTTTCCCATAGGGTGCTATAGGAAGCAGCGATCTGGCCGCACCGGTTCGGCCGTATTTCCCGCGCGTGTTGCGAGACTTGCTAACCGATCGCCGAGGTAAGGAACATCAAGGCATGGCAATCAGGGAAACACTCGGCGTCGCCGCCTGCTCATTTGCATTGGCCGCCACATGCTTCACGGGCGCACTGCCGGCAGCAGCGGCACCAATCGCTCCGAGCGCCCTCACCATCGTGGCGGAGCCCGGCACCTCCAGCATCGCGCTCCCTACTCGAGCGCAGTTGGAGGCGGCTAAATCTGACCCGGCGGCGCTCAACTCCCTGGTCGAGCGACTCGAAGCCCAGATCGAATCCGGCCGCCAAGGAATCATCTCCGCCGAGGCAGCCGCATTGCATGCCCAGGACAACCTGCTGGCCGCTGACGAATTGCTCGCCGAACGCACCGAGGCCGCTGCCGAAGCCGCCGCGGAAGCGGACAAGGCCACCGAATACCTGCTCTCGAGCAAGAAGGATGTCGGGGAACTGGCATCCAACCTTTACCGCAATGGCGGCATCAATCCCGGCGTTATGACCTTGCTGGAAGACTCCGAGGACAACGACGTCCTCTACAAGGCTTCCACCATGGACGCACTGAGCGCCAACCGCACCATGACCGTCAGCAACGCCGAGGACGCCTCAGCTCTTTGGACTGCGTGGCAGGACTATGCCGCCGCAGCGGCCAAGGCCGCCGACGAAGCAACCAGCGCCCAGCAAACCGCCGCGGCAGAGGCCTCAACGACGCTTTCGAGCTTCCAAGACTCCATTGCTCCCCAGGAAAAAATCCGCGAAGAGCTCATCGGCCAATTGGCGTACCTGCACGAGGTCGACGCCAGCGAGGAATCCGAGCGCATTGCCGCCAAGGAAGCTGCTGCGGAAGCCAAAAAGCTCCAGGAACTGATCGAGAATGAGCCCCAGTCCGCACCCCCAGAGGTCGAGCTGAGCAAGGCACCCGAGATCAAGCCGCTGGCGGCCCCGCCGAAGGTCCCCACTGAACGCCCGCAGGGCAACTCGCTGGTTCCCAAGCCCTCCGCGCCCAAGCCCCCACAGCTCACCGTGGCGATTCCCCAGAAGGAAGATCCGGAGCCATCCAAGTCCGCTCCGAAGCCTGCTCCCGAGCCCCAAAAGCCAACGGAAACCGCCAAGCCGGCTCCCGAGACCGAGAAGCCGAAGGAAACCGCCAAGCCCAGGCCCAAGCCGGCTCCCGAGACCGAGAAGCCGAAGGAAACGGTCAAGCCCAAGCCGACGCCAACACCGAAGCCGACGATCGCTCCGCAGGCCCCGAAGCAGTCAATCAAGCCCAAGCCGGAGCCCGAGCCCACCAAGGAGCCCGAGGCGCCCCAGTCGTCACGCAGCTACAACGCGGCCTTCTCTTGGGGACACATGATCGCCAACGACGAATCCAAGCGATACAGGTACGGCGCCAACGGCCCGGACTTCTACGACTGCTCGTCCTTCACCCAGGCGGCATATGCCAAGTCCGGCATCTACCTGCCGCGGACCTCGTCGCAGCAATATGCGGCCGCGCCGACCAAGGTCCCGCTGAGCCAACTGCGCGCGGGCGACCTGGTCTTCTCCTCCTCCAACGGAGGCAGCTCGTTCTACCACGTCGCCATCTACCTGGGCGGCGGACAGGTCCTGCATGCACGCAACCCCGTTAGCGGCATCTCCGTCACCTCGCTGGGTTACATCAACAACCTGCACCCCTATGCGGGACGCTACTAACGGATTCTCCGCACCAAGATCAAATGGGTGAGGGCCCGTCAACCATTGGTTGACGGGCCCTCACCCATTTGGTGGTCGAAGCTGCCTAGAGCCCCCCGTTGGCCCTGTCCTCGAACTCCTGGCGGGAGGCCAAACGCGGGTCATCCCCGTCGGGGACCACCATGACCGGACCCTTGGAGTGGTGCAGCACGCCCTGGCTGGTGGAGCCCAGCAGCATCCCGGCAAAACCGCCGCGACCGCGGGAGCCGGTCACCAGCAGCAGTGCGGTCTCGGATTCGCGGATCAGGATCTCCACCGGAGCGCCGTCGATGACATCGGTTTCAATCTCAAGGCCCGGGAACAGGCTCTGCAACCAGGCCTTGCCGATGCCCATCTGGTGGCGCACGTCGGCGGTGACCGCTTCCTGGTCAACTGTTGCCGGCATCCAGGCCAGCGCGCCGCTGATCGGTGCCAGGGCACACACCACGCGCAGCGTCAGGCCGCGGGTGGCAGCCAGCTCGGCGGCCACCAGGACGGCCAGGCGCGCCCGGTCGGATCCGTCGACACCGACGACAACCCGGTCCTGGACCTGGGTGTCGTGCTCGTCGCGCTTGGATACGCACAGTGGCACCACGACGGTAGGGCACTTGGAGTGCGCCGGCAGCGCGCTGGATACCGAGCCGAGCAGCCTCCCCACGAAGCCGCCGCGGCCACGGGTGCCGACCACGACGAGCTCGGCCTGGCGGCTCAGGTCCAGCAGCACCCCCGCCGGGTCGCCTGACTCGATGTAGGTGCGCACAGTGATGTTTTCGTCGGTGATGGTGGCCCGCGCCTGGCGGACGACTTCCTCCGCGCCGTTGCGGATCAACTGGTCATCCAGCGTGGCGTAGCCGGCGTCCATGGAGGAGGCGGCGAAGACCGGGATCGTATAGGCGGTCACGATATTCAGGACGCTTCCGCGCCTCTTGGCTTCCTGCGCCGCCCACTTCAGGGCACAGAGGCCCTGGTCCGAACCGTCGACACCGACAACGATTCCTTCGATGACCTCGGCGTCACCCTGGGCCTTGTTGTTTTCGCTCATCGTCTTCACTCCTACGTGTCACGGTCTGAGTCCTCGCGGGCTTCCCCCGTACGAGGTCCCGTACTCCCATTGTCTACCACAGTGTGACGTGGGTCTATCTGCCGTTGAGCGTGGCGCATTTCTCCCCTGATTTTTCGCCTAGGGGCGTAAAGCCGAACTATAATTCCCACATGTCCCCTCAGGAAAAGACCCTCCCCCCAAGGACCGACGTGTCACGTCTGGACCGGTATTTCAAGATCACCGAACGCGGCTCGAACTACTCGCGGGAGATCCGTGGCGGCTTCGCCACCTTCTTCGCGATGAGCTACATCGTAGTGCTGAACCCCCTCATTCTTTCCGGCGCCGACTCCAACGGAGACTCGCTGGGCTCGGCCCGCGTCGCCGCGGTCACCGCCCTGGTCGCCGGCATCATGACCATCCTCATGGGCGCGTGGGCCAAGCACCCGTTCGCCATGGCCGCGGGCCTGGGCGTCAACGCCTTCATCGCCGTGACGGTTGCCGCCAACCCGGGACTCACCTGGCCCGACGTCATGGGACTTGTCATCATTTCCGGTGTGACCATGCTGGTGCTGGTGCTCACCGGATTCCGGACCGCAGTGTTCAACGCCGTGCCAACCAGCCTCAAGTCGGCCATCGTGGTCGGCATCGGCATGTTCATCGCCCTCATCGGCCTGGTCAATGCCGGTTTTGTGCGCCGCGTCCCGGATGCCGCCGGGACCACGGTCCCGGTGGGCCTTGGGTTTGACGGCTCGCTGACCGGCTGGCCGATCCTGGTGTTCCTCGTGGGCCTGCTGCTCACCATCGCCCTGGTGGTGCGCCAGACCAAGGGTGCAATCCTCATTGGCATCGTGGTCTCCGCGATCCTGGCCAACGTCCTCGAGGCCGTGTTCGACATCGGCCCGTCCTTCGATGCCGCCACCGGGACGGCCAACCCGCAGGGCTGGTCGCTGGTGGCCCCCTCGATGCCCACCTGGGCGCTTCCTGACCTGTCCCTGGTGGGCCAGGCCAACGTCTTCGGTGCGTTCAGCACCCTGGGTGCCACCTCCGCGCTGCTGCTGGCTTTCGTGATCCTGCTGTCGATCTTCTTCGACGCCATGGGCACCATGGTCGGCCTGGCCAACGAGGCCGGGACGGTGGACAAGGACGGGAACATCCCGGACGTGGACAAGGTGCTGCTGGTTGACGCCATGGGCGCAGTGGTCGGCGGCGGGGCCTCGGGCTCCTCCAGCCAGATCTACGTCGAATCCGGCGCGGGCATCGGCGAGGGCGCCCGCACGGGCCTGGCCTCCATCGTCACCGGCGTGCTGTTCCTGGCCGCGATGTTCCTGACCCCGCTGATCCACCTGGTGCCGTTCGAGGCAGTCGCCCCGGCCCTGGTGGTCGTCGGCTTCATGATGATCTCGCACGTTTCCAAGATCGACTGGAACGACTGGGGCGTTGCCATCCCGGCGTTCCTGACGTTCGTGTTGATGCCCTTCACCTACTCGATCGCCAACGGCATCGGCGCGGGCTTTGTGGCCTTCGTCTTCATCCGCTCGATCCAGGGCAGGGCCCGCGAGGTGCACCCGCTGATGTGGGTCGTCGCGGGGGCCTTCGTGCTGTTCTTCGGCATCGGCGTCATCGAGCAGGCCATCGGCATCTAGGCACGCCGACCACGCACAAAAACCAATGAAGCGGGCAGGGGACGCAAGTCCCCTGCCCGCTTCGCTGTCCCCCCGTTCGCGGGAAATGGCTACTTGACGCCGAGTCTCCACAGCGAGGTGACCTCGCCCGAGCGTTCCACGTGAAACGGGTCTGAGGCATCGGCCGCGCGCCCATGGGCGGGGACGGTGTCCTCGCGTCCCAGCACCGCCAGGCCGGCACCCTCGATCCAGCTCAGCAGTTCCGCGCGTGTGCGCAGCCCCAGCCGCTCCGCCAAATCCGAGATGACCAGCCACCCCTGCCCGTCCTCCGCCAAATGGTCGGGCAACCCCGCGAGGAAGGCCCGCAGCATCGCCGACTTGGGGTCGTAGACCGCGTAGTCAAGCAGTGTCTGCGGGGTTCCCGGCAGCCATGGCGGATTACACACCACCACATCGGCCCTTCCTTCGGGGAACATCTCCTGCTTCACTGCGCGTGCCCGCTCCCCCAGCCCGAGCGAGGCGAAGGTCGCCTGCGCGCAGGCGACAGCGCGCTCCTGCGAGTCGGTGCCGATGACCTCGGTGACGCCGCGCTTGGCCAGGATGGCGGCGAGCACGCCGGTGCCGGTTCCGATGTCGAACGCCCGGCCGAGACCGGGGAGCTCTGCCCGCGCCACCAGGTCCAGGTATTCCCCGCGCACCGGGGCGAAGGTACCGTAGTGCGGGTGGATCTTCGCATCCAGCGCGGCGACGTGCAGCCCGGTGGTGCGCCATTGCTGGGCGCCGATCGCACCGAGGAGTTCCTGCAGGGAAACCACCACTGGTTCGGCCACCTGCCCAAAGGCATTGGTCCAGGCCTCGGTGACATCCGGGGCGCGGCGCAATGCAACGGCCGGGCCGGGGCCCACCGGGACCAGCAGCATCGACAGGATCCGCGCCCGGTGCGTGCGTGCCTGGCGGTACTTGTAGAAGCGCTCGGCGGTCGTGGGTGCCGCGGCGGTGCGCTTGGCCTTGCCGCCGGCGGGAATGCGGCGGGCGATGGCGCTGAGCAGCTGGCGGGCGTTATGGTAGTCCCCGGTGAAGAGCATGCCGGTGCCGTTGGTCGCCATCCGGTAGGCGTCGTCGGCTCCCAGTGAGTCGTCGACCTCAACGATGGCCTTGGGCGGCGGGGCGTCATTGGCCGAGGACCACAGCGCCGCCTTTTCCAGGCCGTCGTGTGTCCAGGAAACTGTTGCGGGGGTGTTCATGGCGGTGCTGGCGCTCCTGCTCAACGTGGGTGGGGGGGGTGGGTGCCGCGGTACGGGAAAGGCCCCGCGAACCCCAAGCCTATAGCGGCCGGCGGGCACCCGTTGCCGCACCAGGGGGGCTGCGGCCGCGCTACACCGCGGTGGCGTGGCGCGCGAAGGCGCGCACCGTGGCATCGTCCCAGTGCTGGGCAGGGACTCCGCCGCCAAGCAGTTCCCGGATGAACTCCGGACCCGCGGGGATCGGCGCGTTGGAACCGGCGATGATGACATTGCCGTGTCGCCTGCCCTTGAGCATGGTCGGGTCGGCCACGATGGCCACGTGCTTGAAGACCGCGCCGATAGTGGCCGCCTCGCGCCGGGCGTTCTCCAATGCCGGGGTGTCCCCGCAATTGACGATGTACAGGCCATTCTCATCCAGCACCCGGGCCGCATGCGCGGTGAAGGCCAGGGTGGTCAGGTCCCTGGGGGTCTGGTCCCCGGCGAAGACGTCGCGGATCACCAGGTCGCGCGTGGCGTCGGTGAGCGTTGCCAGCACGGCTCCGGCCTCCCCGACACGGATGCGCAGCAGCGGCGCGCGCGGCAGGTCGAACCAGGCGCGCACCAGCGCGGCGAGCTTGCCGTCCAGCTCCACCACGACCTGGCGCGCGTTGGGGTAGGTCACCGACGCCCAGCGCGCCATGGAGCAGGCGCCGCCGCCCAGGTGCAGGGCGCGGAGCTTGTGCCCGTGGGCCTCGATCTGCCCCGGGTTGAAGCGGGAGCGGATGAGTGCGGCGATCCAGCGCATGTACTCGAAGTCGAGGTGCCCGGGGGCGGCAAGATCCACGTGCGATGACGGCACGTCGTTGATCCTCAGCAGCCAGCCGGTGGGCGAATAATGGTCGCGTTCCAGTTCCGCGGTGCCGGTGTCGATGGGGTAGATCCCCTCGACGGGGCCGTCTTCCGGTGCAGCGGGCGTGTTGGCTGTTGCGGTGGCGAGGTTGCCGCCGCGCTTGTTCCTGCCCTTAGCCACGGTGTGCGCCACGGCGGACCATGCGGATTTCGTTCAGTCCGCTCCAGTCGTCGGCCAGCGGTTCCATCCGGCCGTCGGCATCGAATCCGTGCTTGGCATAGAAGGCCTGGGCGCGCGGGTTGTGCTCGAGGACCCAGAGCACGGCGGCGCGCTCCCCCAGCACGGTGTCAAGCAGCCGCCGGCCCAGCCCGGTCCCGTGTTCGGCCGCCAGGACGTAGAGGAGCTGCAGCTCGATGTCGATCCCGGTGTCGGCATCGTCCTCGGCAGCCGGCCCGCCTCCGGCAATTCCAACGATGTCCCCGGCGGGGTTCGTGGCGATCCACAGCTCGGCGCCCTGGGCCAGTCCGCGGATCCACCAGTCGCCCTGCTGCTCGAGGGAAGCGCGGGCGTTGGCAAAGAAGGATTCCGGACGTTGGCTGCCATAGGTCTCTTCCCACGCCTGCAGCTTCATCTGAAGGGCGGCGGGGATGTCTTCGGGTACGGCAAGGCGAATGGCGTAGGGCTCTGTAGTCACAGGGGCAAGCCTATGTGCTTCGGGGGCCGGGGGACGAAAGCCGTGATGCACATCAAGGGGCGCCATCGGGGATGACGGCGCACCGGGACCTGCTAGCGGATGATCCCCACGGCAAACCCGTCCCAGCCCTTGACGCCCACGGTCTGCAGGGCCGTGGCATCCACGCGCGGATTGGAACCCAGCACGTCAATCCCCCGCCGCACGCCGTTGACCAGGCGACCGGCATCGGTGAGGGGATCCCCTTCTTCCAGCACGGCGCCTTCGCGCACCACGTTGTCCACCACGATGACGCTGCCGGGACGGCCCAACATGATCGCCAGGTCGATGTAGTGCGCGTTGTTTTCCTTGTCGGCATCGATGAAGAACAGGTCAAAGGGCTCCCCGTCCTCGGCCAGCAGGGAGTCGAGGGTGTCGAGGGCTGCGCCGATGCGGATCTCCACCCTGTCCTCGACCCCGCTGGCTGCCAGGTTGTCAGCGGCCACCCGAGCATGCAGCGGCTCGTATTCGCAGGTGGTCACGTGCCCCTCGGGGCCGACTCCGCGCGCCAGCCAGGTGGTGGAGTAGCCGCCTAGCGTGCCGATTTCCAGCACGCGCTTGGCACCGGCGATCTGGGTCAGCAACATCAGGAACTTCCCCTGCACCTCGCTGACTTCAATGTGGGGCAGCCCGGCGTCGTGGGCACGCCGACGTGCCGCCGCCATTTCCGGCTCCGGTGCCAGCAGCTTTTCCACCAGGAACTTGTCGACGTCGACAGGGCTGGCGGAGGTCGCGGAGGTGTCCATGCTTGCTACTCCTGCTCGCTTATGGCCTTTTCCAGACGCTCGATCTTTCCGGTGATCTCCCCGCTGTAGCCCGGGCGGATATCGGCCTTGAGCACCAAGGAGACGCGCGAGCCGTAGGCGGCCACGGCTTCCGTGGCGCGCTTGACCACATCCATGACCTCGTCCCACTCGCCTTCCAGCTCGGTGAACATCGACGAGGTGGAGTTGGGCAGGCCCGATTCCCGGACCACCTTGACGGCGGCTGCCACCGCATCGTGGACCGACCCGTCGGTGTTGTCGGTGCTGGGAGCTACGGAAAAGGCAACAATCATGGTTCCACTTTGCCACCGTGGCCCCGACATGTCACTTGCCTGCACCCCAAAAAGACTTTCAGTGCAATCGGTAGGCATTTTCCTTGCCAAGGACCAAGGGCTCTGCAAGGCTCGATCCACGTGACAAAGCTTGGGGGACCGGATCTTGGGAAAAATCGTAGGGATCGGTGCGGCATTGTGCATGCTGGGCGTCGTGTGCGGATGTTCTGCGTTGCCCGCACCACAGTCGGTGGCCCTGGGTGCTCCCGCACTGGATGACTTGTTGGCGGTGGTTCCGGGCGAGGCCAGGGTGCTCATGGGGATGGGTTCGGCCGACCATGCGGAGGTCATGGCCATCGCGGAGCTCGGTGACTACCATGCGACCCGGCTGACCGTGGTGGCAGTTTGCCAGGGCGAGGGCGAGTTGCAGCTCTCCCTGGACCATGGGGGCGCAGTGGCGGTCCCCTGTGACAAAAACATTGCCACTGTCGACATCCCCGTCACCTCCGGAGCACGTCCCAGCAAGGTGTCAATCGTGCTCGATCCGGGCAACACCTACTCGACGCTCGTCTATGCCGCTGACCCGCCACAGTAGGGCAGGGACCCGGGGATTCGCTCAGCCCCAACCCAGGTAGCGCGCCAAGGCCGCCGCGCCCGCGCCGGCAATGACCACGACGAGGAACGGCGCCCGCAACAGCAGCGCAACGCCGGCGGCGGCCAAGGCGGCAAGCCTTGCATCGAATTCCACGCTGGTCCCGCTGGCGACGGTGTTGACGATGGTCAATGAGGCCAGCAACCCAATGGTCAAGGTGCCCGCGGCGCGGGTCACCTTCTCGTTTTCGAGGATTTTCTCCGGGACCAGGTACCCCATGAGCTTGATCGCGTAGGCCGCGGCGCAGCCGGCAAGGACCCACCACCACAATTCGTTCATCGCTTGCCCTTCGTGCTGTTGTGCGGCTCGACATCCGGTTCGAGTCCTTCGGTGGCCGGTCCGCGGCCAAAGTAGCCCCAGACCCCGGCAACGACGGCGGCCACCAGGATCGGCACGCCCGGCGGCACCAGCGGGATCGCCAGGACAGTGGCCAGCGAACAGACTGCTGCGATGGCCACGGGCTCCGCTGATTTCAGGCGAGGCCACAGCAGGCCCAGGAATGCGGCAACGGCGGCGCCGTCAAGACCCCAGGCCTTCGGGTCGCCCAAGGCGTCGCCCAGCAGTGCGCCCACCACCGTGAAGATATTCCACAAGACGTATACGCCAATTCCTGCCACCCAGAACCCGCGCCGCTGCTCGTCGGGTTCCGTCTGGCCGGCGGCGGTGGCCGTGGATTCGTCAATGGTCACTTGTGCCGCAGCCAGCTTTTTCAGTCCACGCGGCCTGAGCATGGCCTTGACCTGCATGCCGTAGACGGCATTTCTCACGCCCAGCAGGGTGGCCGCACCGAAGGCCGGCCCGGGGCCGCCGCCACCGGCAATCACGCCGATGAAGGCAAATTGCGAGCCGCCGGTAAACATCAGCAGGCTCAGGGCCACGGTCTGCCAGAGGTTCAAGCCGGCGGCAATGGCCAAGGCACCAAAGGAAATCCCATAGAGACCCGTCGCAACGGAGATCGAGAGGGCCGTCTTGGTGGCGGGAGTCAGTTGCAGTGTCACGGTATCAAGCCTAGTCGCGGGCGCAGCCTCCACACGATCCGTGCCCCCGCAGTTGCGCCGTCCGGGCCCGGCTCAGCCGTGGGTCGCCTCGTAGCGAACCTTGAGCGTTCCTCGCTTGATCTTGGCCTCCAGTATCCGGGTGCCCCGCAACGCGGCCAGATCGCGGACGTGCGTGCCGCCGCACGGTTCCGCGTTGACCCCGGAGATCACCACGGAGCGAATGCCGGCCTCGTCGATGCTGCTTGTGACGGGAGCCCCGGTGGCGACCAGCGCCTCCAACCGTTCCTGGATCTCGGCGATGACCGGCTCGCGAGAGGACGCGGAGGAGAGATCCTCGGGGACGGATTCGGGATGGAAATCCAGCCGCGCCTGACCCGGGAAATGGCTGTGGCCGCTGTGCCGCCAGCCCCGCTCCTCGCCCAGGAGTCCCACCAGGTGCCCGGCAGTATGCAATGCGGCGTGCAGAAGCCGCGTTTCCGGATCCACCGCTGTGCGCACGACGGCTCCCACGTTGCATTGCCCGGCACCGGTGAGGATCACCATCCCGTCCGCGCTGCGCGCCACCGCGACCTCGCGGCCCTCCACCGTTCCGGAGTCTTCCATCTGCCCGCCTCCACGCGGGTGAAAGATGTTCGGACTGACAGCAATCCAGGGCTCGCCCTCATCATCACGCCCGGTGGCAATGACGGCGGCTGATGCCTCAAACAGGTAGGTATCGAAAAAATACGCGTTCACTTGTTGTTCCACGCCGCGAGTCTACGCCTGCGCGTCCCCGTGCTCGGTTCCACCCCGCCCTTGCCCTAGGCCAGGCCGAGGTGTGCCTTGATGAGGGCCGGAACGTTGCTGGTCAGCTGGGCGACGCCCCGGCCAACGAGATAACTGGCGTCCTCGGGATCATCCACCGTCCACACCCGGAATGTTGCGCCGCGGGCCAGCCATCGACTGGTGACCGTGGGATGCTTGCGCATGTAGGCGATGCCGGGTCCCGCCAATTGCGGAACCCCGGCATTAAGCAATTCCACCCCCTCGGTCATGGCCTTGGCCAACACGGCCGCCACCCCTGCACGGTCGCTCTCCCCTGCCTTGACCAGCTCGTCGATCCAGTCCTCGTCGACCTCGGTGACCAATTGGCAGACATGCACCTGCGGGATCCGTTCCATCAGGTAGCGCACCGATCCGGGGTCGAAGCTCATGAACGAAATGTAGATGTCGTCCACCGTGGATTTTTCAGGTTGCCACCCCATGTCCGACAGCTCGGCGATCATCGCTTCTTCCAATTGCCGCCCGTAGGGGCTTGGATGCTTGATCTCCACTGCGAGACCGACGGGGCGGCCGGCATCCTGCAGCAGCTCCACCAATTCGCGCAGCGTCACCAATTGCTCATGGAGCTTCCCATGGGAAGCGGGAATCCGCGGGTTCTTCCATGAGGAGAAATCAAGTGACTTCAACTCGGCCAGGGTCTTGTCCCCGACTCTTCCGTTGGAGTCCGAGGTCCTGTCCACCGTTGGATCGTGATGGCACACCACAAATCCATCGGAGCTCAGGTGGATGTCGCATTCGATGCCGTCCGCCCCGTCCGCCAGAGCCTGCACGTATGCGGCACGCGTGTTTTCGGCATAGGCCTTCGATGAACCTCGGTGGGCGTAGACAAGGGTTCGCATGCCTTTTACGCTACCGCCGTGCCCGAAGCCCGCGCCGCTTGCCGCGCCCGTTGCCGGGTGAACTATCGTGGAAACCTGTTCCATCCGCATGTCCAGGCCAAGGGAGCCGCAGTCAATGTCGTCAACCGGATTCAGCCTTGCCCCCGTGAACGACGCCGCCAAGGCGGTCGCACTGCGCAAGATGAAACGACTCGCCACGGGGTTGCTGGTCATCATGGCGGTGATCTTTGCCGTGGCCTTCGCCCTGCAGCACCGCTATCCGTGGCTCGATTATGTGCGGGCAGCAGCCGAGGGGGGAATGGTCGGTGCGCTGGCCGACTGGTTTGCCGTCACGGCACTGTTCAAGCACCCCATGGGGCTGAAGATCCCGCACACGGCGATCATCCCTCGTAAGAAGGACCAGATCGGCGAGAGCCTGGGTCAGTTCGTCCAGGAGAACTTCCTTTCCCGGGATGTCGTCGGCGCAAAGTTGGAGCAATTCGACGTTTCGCGCACTGTCGGCGGCTGGCTGGCCAAGGAGGACTCGGCCACCCGGGTGGCCCAAGAGGCCTCCACAGTGATCGGGGCTGCACTCGAGGTCCTGGATGACCGTGATGTCCTGGCGCTGCTGGAATCCCTGGCCAAGAAGCACATGCTTGCCCCCGAATGGTCATCGACCCTGGGCCGGATCATGGAGCGGGTGGTTGCCGACGGCCACCACAAGCCGGCAGTGGATCTTTTGGCCGAACGGGCAGGGCAATGGGTGGCCGACAACCGCGAGATGGTCGTTTCCCTGGTCGCCGAGCGCTCGCCCTCATGGGTCCCGGCGATGGTTGACACGCTGCTGGGTGAAAAGCTCCACCGCGAATTGCAGAAGTACGTACAGTCGGTGCGGAGCGACCCACACCATTCCATGCGCTCGAGCATCGATCGGTGGCTGGAGAGGTTTGCCGCGGACATGCAGTCCGATGCGGAAATGATTGCCAAGGTCGAGGCCATGAAGCACTCCCTCCTTGGCGATGCGCAATTGCGCGAATTGGCCGCCACCAGCTGGTCATCCATCAAGGCCGCACTCGTCGACGCGATGGAAAACCCCGGTTCCGAGCTGCGCAGGTCCATGATTGCGGCAATCCGCGACCTCGGCGCGAGGCTGCGTGACGATGCCCGGCTGGCAGCCAAGGTCAACGGGTGGGTGGCGAACGCCGTGGTCTATGTCGTGGAAAACTACAGCGGACAGATCACGTCTTTGATCACGGACACCGTCGCCCGCTGGGACGGCAGGGAGACCAGCGAAAAAATCGAGCTTCAGGTCGGACGGGACCTGCAATTCATCCGCATCAACGGCACCGTGGTTGGCTCCCTGGCCGGTCTGGCCATCTTCACCCTGGCCAACGCCCTGCTGCGCTAGCCTTCCTCGCCGGCCTCGAGAATGGTTCCGCGTCGCCGGCGTTCGGCTTCGATGCCGGCCGCCAACCGGGCCAAGGGTGCGGGACTGGAGTGTCCCGCACCCTTCATCCCGGGAACCCGGAGCGCCGGGCTAGGCGACCCAATTCATGCACCAAACAATCCAGGGCAGGGCGACCATGTCGATGAGCACTGCACCGGCCAAGGGCACGATGAGGAATGCCCGTTCCGACCGGACACCAAAGCGGGAATTGAACGCATCCATGTTGGCCAGTGCGTTGGGCGTCGCGCCCATGCCGTGGCCGATGAAGCCCGCGACCATGGTGGCCGCATCGTAGTTCTTTCCCAATACCCGGAAGACCACGAAGACGGCGAAGGCCAGGATGAACAGCAGCTGCACCAGCAGGATGAGCACCAACGGTCCGGCCAACGAGGCCAGCTCCCAGATCTTCAGGCTCATCATGGCCATGGTCAGGAAGAAGCCGAGGCTGAACTTCGAGATCAGGTCCACCGCGTCGTCGTCGATCTTGACCCAGCCAACCTTGTCGTTCAGGTTGCGGAAGATCAAGGCGATGATCATCGCCCCGACGTAGGCCGGCAGCGAGAATCCGGTCAGTTCCGACAACCAACCGCCCAAGGTCATCCCGATCACCATGACGATGCCAATGACCAACGCGGCCGTCAACAGATTCGCGTAGTTGATCCCGTTCTTGCCTGGGGCCTCTTCGCCCGGTGCGGCCACAGCAGTGGCGGCGGTGTCGGCACTGTCCGAGCTGCCGCCTGCCGTCATGTTCTTGGCCACGGCACCGGCGAAGGCCAACTTGCCGCGCAGACCAGCCTTTTCAGGGATCTCCACGTTGTGCCGCGCCACCAGGAAGCTTGCGGTCATCCCGCCCATCAGGCTGCCAGCGACCAGGCCGAAGGTGGCCGAGGCAATCGCCACCGCGGTGGCTCCCTCGACGCCCATCGCCTCGGCAGTCGGACCGAATGCGGCAGCCGCTCCATGACCGCCCTCAAGGCTCACCGCGCCGGCCATGATGCCCAACATCGGAGAAACGCCCACCACGTTGGCCATGCCGATGCCAATCAGGTTCTGCATGATGGCCAAGCTCCAGCAGACCACCAGGTAGACCAGCAGCAACCGGCCGCCCTTCTTAATGGAGGCCAACGATCCGGCCAGGCCAATGGTCGTGAAGAAGGCGATCATGGCCGGGGATTGCAGCGAGGTGTCCAGCCCGATCTGTGCGGTGCCGGTCTGGCGTAGCAGCAGGACAAGCAGCGCGAACAAGAAGCCGCCGATGACGGGGGCCGGGATGCAGTACTTCTGCAGGAAGCCGACCCGGCGGCGGGCCCACTCCCCCAGGGAGAGCAGAAGCAGCGCGAGCGCCGCCGATTGGACAAGATTAAGTTGGATTTCCATGGGATATTCAGCCTCGGTTCAGGATCAGGTCGTTGATCAACCGCGCCGCCGTACGGGCGGTTCGCTGGTCGAAGTCGAAGTCGGGATTGAGTTCGGCAATGTCGGCGTGCACGAGCTTTCCACTGCCTGCGGCGGCCAGCACGACCTCCCGCACGACTTCCAGCCCGATGCCGAACCCGGCCGGCGCGCTAACGCCCGGGGCCACGCTCGCCGGCAGCGCGTCGAGGTCGACGGTCAGGTACAGGTGGTCCACCGACTGCGCGAATTCTGCGACGAATTGGCGCACTCGGTCGATATTTCCCACATGGCATTCGGTGTCCAGCAGAGTCTTGACCCCCAGTTCATGGGCGCGGTCGAAGAGCGCCTTGGTGTTAGACGCCTCGCTGATGCCCACCGCCGCATAGTGGAAGGTGCGTCCGGCGGCAGCTTCGGCCCGGGCGATCTGGGCGAAGCCGGTGCCCGAAGTCGCCCGGTCCTCATCGCGCAGGTCGAAGTGCGCATCGATGTTCAGGATGCCCAAGCTCCACGGGCCTTCGGCGCCCAGGGCACGTGCCACGCCGGCGTAGCTGGCGAAGGTGATCTCATGTCCGCCGCCCAGCCCCACGGTGAAGTGCCCGTCGATGAGCAGGGATGCCAACGCCGCGGCGAACTGTTCCTGTCCCGCTTCCAGCTCCTGTCCCTCGACCACCACGTCACCGGCGTCATAGAGCGCGACCGGCCGGTGCAGGGCAAGTGAGGACAGCGCCGCGCGCAGCGCATCCGGCCCGGCCTGCGCCCCAACGCGGCCCTTGTTGCGGCGCACACCTTCGTCGCTGGCAAATCCCAACAGTGCGCATCCCGCTGCACTGCCGGCCGTCCAATCGGTGATGGTGTTGTGCCAGCGGGCGTTTTCCGCACCGGGGCCGTCGTGACGGCCACTCCACTGCCCGGGATTTTTCCGAGTCATCGTATTCCTCCACTTAAGGAGTCCGCCGTGCGGCGGACAAGTCTAATCAGTTGCGCAGTGCGGTAGGCACTGCGTTCGGCCGGAGCCATCAGGGTGACCACCCCGCCCAGCGCCCCGGCACCGTCCAAGACCGGGGCGCTCACGCCCCAGATCCCGGCATCGAGCTCGCCGGAGCTGACCGCGTACCGGTCGGCAAGCGCCTGCGCACAGGCATGCTCGATGCCTGCCCTCTGGTCGTCCGATATCAGGTAATGATCAAAGACCCTGTGGCGCGAGTCCCGCGGCATCCGCGACAGGAGCGCCGTGGCTGTGGCCCCGCGCAGCAGGGGTTGCGAAGCGCCCACGGTGTAGCAGCAGCGCAGCATGTGACGCGATTCCACCGCCTCCACGCACACTGCCTCCGCACCGTGAGCGACCATGAAGGCCACGAATTCCCCCGAATCCTCGGCCAGTTGGCGAAGGTAGGGAGTCACCGAACCGGTGGTCAAGGTAGTATCCCGGTACCGCTCGGCAAGCTGCACCGCGATAGGCCCGGCACCGTAGTGCCGGGTGGAGGTCTTTTGTGCAAAGCCGGAAGAAACCAACGAGCTCAGCATCCGGTACACCGTGCTGACTGGAATCTGGGTGGACTCGGACAGCTCCTTCACACTGGCCTGGGGCACCTTTGCCAGCGCTCCCAGGATCCGCAAGGCCCGCGAGGCCTGCGTATCTGCATCCTTGTCCATTTCCACAAAGCACCTATCATTCATGCCGCTCGACCAACCCCGCGGCCAAAGACCGCGCCGGGGACCCAAGGCGCCCTTGGCGGTCCAGTGCTCCATTCAAAAGGGTCAACCCGGCTCATACAAGGGAAAATTCTCGCATAATGAGAATTGAGGCAAAGACCTTCCCGCTGGACGAAACTAGTCCCATGACACACGCCACATCGGATCGACGTATCTAGCCCTACTTGTCAGCGATCGGATTGTGCTCCAGGGCACCATCGGCGTCGCGCCGGCAAACCCCCCAGGCGCGGCATCGAGCGTGACGCACTTCACCCCCGAAGCGCTGTGGGCAGAACCCCGGGGAGTCAGGCAGGGCAAGATTCGTGGCTTTCATTCGGATTTGCGATCCGCTCGCTGCTCCGGCCCCGAGGGCACCAGGCACGGAAGGCCAAGGCGAGGGACGACGACCGCGAAAGAAGTTGAAGGCGGCGCTGCCGGAACAGGGATAACTACGACCCGGTTCCCAGGATCAGGGAACCTCCGCCCTCAGGCATGCAATGCAGCAGGTGGCGCGACGATCGATCCGCACCACGTCCCATGCCGGTCGCGCACCGACCACTTGCGCAACATCGGACGAGCCGGCAGGCGTCGACGAAACTTTCGTGCCGCACCATGGTGGCGCCAAGGACCATGCATGCACCCGGCAGCCGCTCGCCGAGAACCCAAAAACGCAACTGCGGACTCACTCTTTCGAAACCCTTGAGCCGAGCTCCATGGACGCTGGAGGGCACTATCCCCGGCAGCTCACCAAAAAAACTTGACTAGGAGATTCATGTCCCCATCGGGTCTCTTTTCGAATGCTTTCGCTAGGACTCCCGGGGGGTTTCGATACCCTCCGTGCGACGCCGACGCTCAGCATCGATGCCGGCTTCGACCTCGGCGTGCGCCTCGAGACGCTCGCCCTCGCTGACCAACTGGCCGGGGATGGTCGTGGGCAGGGTGCCAAAGGCAAGGGACGCCGCCTCGATGACCTTCTTGCCCAGGAACCGGTTGCCGAATCCGCCAACCGCCGCACCGATGCCAAAGGGAACCGCCCGCCCCAGCATCGAAGCCCCCTGGGTGGCAAGCATCTTCTTCAGGAACGTTCGTTGCATGGTTTTCTGCATGGTCACCCACAAGCTGGAGGGCTTGTTGGCCCCGAACATTGCTGCCCATCCCTGGACGGGTCCGGCGCCACGTCCCGCAACCTGGTGCGTCAGGGCAGAAATCATCGAACTTCCCTCATCGCCCATGAGTATCGCCATGACCAGCAGCCGGGCCTTGTCCGGGTCCTCGGTGGTGATGCCGTGCAGTTCGGCGAGCGACTGCGCATAGAGTGCGCTCGCCTCAAGGAAGCCGACGGTCGCAGCCGCGGAGAAGCCCAAGGCGGCGACGGTTCCGACACCGGGGATGGCTGCCGTAGCACCAACCGCCGCACCGGATCCGGTGATGGCAAGCAGGTAGTCGCGTTCGACGAGCTTGGCCAGCTCCGCCGCGGTGTGGGCAGGGTATTTGCGGCGCAGGCGGCGCAAATAGGCCAGGACCAACGGGCGCTGCACACTGACGGCCTTCATGACGGCGCTCTGCACCCCGGGCTTGGGCTTGCCGTCCGGGCCGATGACACTGGAGGTAATGGGGTTCTTTTTCATCCTGTTCCCACTCTATGGGTACATTGCGGATCGACGTAAGGAATTTTCGCTCGGCATAAGCGGCGCGAACCGACCGTGCCCCGTGGCCGATCGATCCGGCGCCAACGCGAGGGCCGGAACGGCCACCGTCGGCCGCGGAGCACCATGCTGGAATGCCGAGGGCCCGACAGGAAGCAAATCCTGTCGGGCCCGCAAAAAATCAGCAGGGTGTCAGATCGAGATACCGAACGCGAGCGGCAACAACGTGTACAGGGTGACGACGATCAGCACGATCGCCACAAGGTTCAGCCAGACGCCGGCACGGACCATCTGCTTGATGGAGACTTCTCCCGTTCCAAAGGCCACGGCGTTGGATGGCGTTGCCACCGGAAGCATGAACGCCGAGCAGACCGCGAGCGTCATCACGATCGTCATCAGCACCGGGTCCATGCCAATGCCCACGGCCACAGCGCCCATGATCGGGAAGAATGCAGCGGCTGTGGCGGTATTGCTGGTCAGCTCCGTCAAGCCCAGACCAACAATGGCCGCAATAAGCAGGATGACTACAGGCGGCATACCCTGCAGGGCACCAACTTGAGTGCCGATCCACTGGGAGAGGCCGGTCTGCGTGAACATGGCCGACAGGCTGAGCCCGCCGCCGAAGAGCAGGAGCAGGCCCCACGGGATATCGCGCGCCGAGCCCCAGCCCAGCAACGGGGCAGACCCCTTGGCCTCCGAACGCTTCTGCGCCGGGACCAGGAAGCATGCGATGGCTGCGGCCATCGCCACCTGGGTGTCCGAGATCTTGCCCAAGAACGGCAGCGCGGCCTCGACCGCGGGAATGGCTGCAATGAACGGAACAGCCACCCAGCAGAAGATCGCGGCCGCGAAAATGGCCGAAACGCGGCGTTCCGGGGTCGTCATCCTGCCCAGCTTGGCCAGTTCGTCGCGGATCAGATCGGCGCCGCCGGGAATTTCGGTCATGGAGCTGCGGAACACCAATTTTGTCAGGACCAGCCACGCCAACACCAGCATGACGGCGGCAAACGGGACGCCCACCAGCATCCATTGGCCGAATCCCATGTCGTATCCAAGCTCCGATGCCATATAGGCCTTCATCAGGGCCATCGGCGGCTGCCCAATCAGAGTCGCCATCGAGCCGACAGTGACACCATAGGCAATGCCGAGCATCATTGAGGCGGCGAACTTCGTGTCTACGGCATCCTTGTCAATGCTGCGCACCAGCTGAAGGATGGACACGCCAATCGGCACCATGATGACGGCCGTCGCGGTATTGGAAACCCATGCCGAGATGAAGGCGGAGGCAAGCATCATGCCGAAGACGATTTGGCTTGGCTTCGTTCCCATCGCCCTGATGGTCAGAAGCGCAATGCGCAGATGCAACTGGCTCTTCTCCGTCGCCAGGCCGAGAATCACCCCACCCAGCACCAAGAACACCACGGACGAGGCATACGGGGCAGCGACATTCTCCATGGTGTCCATCCCAAACAGCGGGAAAAGAACCAATGGAAGCATCGAGGTCACCGGGATCGGCGCTGCCTCGGTCATCCACCAGATGGCCATCCACAGGGCGCATCCGGCAACGGCCCGCCCCTCGAAGGCCAGGCTAGAAGGCAGGACAAGGGCCAAGACCAATCCGGCGAGCGGGCCGCCGAGCAATGCCCACAGGTTGCGGCGGGGACCGGTGTCGAACGAGTCGGCCGTTTCGGCCGTTTCGCGTATCGATCCCGCGGGCTCTCCCGGGTCGGAACGGACGGGGGCTTCTGCTGACATATGGGGGCTCCTGGGTGTTGCAAACGGTGACCCTCCACACTAGGTGCCGTGATCCAGTAAACAGAAATACCCATTGCGGCCCCATTGGGACGATTCGCATATGGATTGTAGTCCGCCCGTGGTTTTGCTTCGGGGTCACCGAGAAAGCCGACGAAGTCGCGGGGAGGCGCTCCATGATGGCCGGCACCAACCCCGTCGCCGCGACCCTTCGGAGGCGTCCCCGCCCTTTTCGCCAGGGGTCCTTCAGTTCCCCTGGACACCAAGCTGTTGCAGCCAGCGAACGCACCCCCTATCCAGTCGCCTGCGCCAAGCCTCAAGCTGATGCGCTTGCGGCACGGAACACTCTTGGCCAGGAGGGTTCCGCGCCCAGGGTGCCGGAGCCAGTCTTTTTTCGGCTAGCGGCCGGCGCTTGCCGGCGCGGCCGCCCCGGAGGTTTCAGCGGCCTTGAGGGCCGCCCGCAAGGCAACAAACAGGAGGATGACCGCAACGCTCAACGAGATGTGTCCCAAACCGGCAATTCCGGCGAAGGCCGCCGAGCTCGCGTCCTTGCCCAACACCACGAGCGTCCCCTTCACGAGCATCATGCCGCCTGTCACCGCGACGCCGACAGTCCAGAGCCAGTAGAACCAGGTGAAGGCCCGCGGAGCGGCGGCGGAAATGGCAAAGAGCCGCTCCAACGCCAACACGATGAGCAGGAACACGAAGCCGAGCACCAACAGGTGGGTGTGCACCAGCGGCAACTGGGAGGCCGAGCGGTCAGCGAAGTCGCTGGCCTTGGTCAGCGCGCGGTAGTAGAGGCCCGAGAGCACCCCGGTGATTCCAAAGACAAAGGCGGTGTACATCAGGCGCATCATGACGTTGTGGTTCCTTTCGCTGGTGCCCGGGCAAACGGCGGTTGTGCTGGCAGGGCCCTCGGGCACGAGGCCTTGCCGCATCTCACCATCCACTTTGCCCGGATGCGCCCCCGGCCGGATCAACCATCCGGTTGATGGTGCGTGCAGCGGGCGGGAATCACGCCGTTGGCTTGGCTGCGAGGTAGTGCCGGTAGAAGTTGCGCACGTCGCGGCGCTCGTCGGCACCGAAGCCGTGCCCCATCTCCGGGTAGGTGCGGGAAGTCAGGGCCGTGTGTTCGGCGAGCCATTGTCCCGCATAGGCAACGGCATCGGGGTTGATCACCAGGTCGAAGGGGTCCCTGCCCCAGAAAAAAGGAACCGCTTCCCCGGGCTCCGGAACGATGTCGGTGAGGGAAAGCAGCTCGTTGGAGAGCACAAAGCCACTGAGTCCCGTGATCGTGGCATAACTTCCCGGCCGCAGCCGGTGCAGCGTGGTGGCCATGGCCATTCCCTGCGAATGCCCCAGCAGGCTGATCGAGCGATAGCCGCGGGCATACCTGTCCTGCCAATCGAACACCTGCTGTGCGGCGGAGACCACCCGGGCAAAGTCATTGGCGAGGAAGTAGTCCAGCAGGAACCAGCCCCGGTCCCCTCCGACCTCCATCGGCCCGCGCAACGCCACCCCGGTGGCATCCGGCGGAAGCTCGTCGAACCAGCCCGTCATCCGTTCCGGGTTTGACCCGTAGCCATGCAGCATCATGACCAGGTCGGTGCCAGCCCGCCGGCCCGCCGGCCGGGAATAGATTCCCTCATCCATTCATCCACCGTAACCTGTGCCCTCCGGCCGATTCGCGCGCAAGGCGGCAGGAGCCGCATACTGGGGCGCATGAGAATCGATTCGTTGGACGTGTCGCTGATCGAGCTGTTCACCGACTTTCCCGGCATCGGGGTCATGGAGTGTTCCAAGCGCCCGGGAGTTGCCCGCGGCACGGTGCAAAACCGGCTGAACCGGCTCCATGAATCCGGGGTGATCACGCGCATCGCTCCGCAAATCGATGCAGCCGCAATGGGCTATCCGGTCGCCGCGTTCTGCTCGCTGCAGATCCAGCAGAACCTGGGCCACGACGGGATGGCCGAGAAGCTCGCTCAGATCCCGGAGATCCTCGAGCTGCACACCGTCTCGGGATCCAGCGACTTTTTGGTGAAGATCGTGGCCCGCTCCACCGCCGATCTGCAGCGGGTCATCGATGCGATCTCCGCCACCGAGGGCATGGGCCGCTCCGCCTCCTCCATCGTGCTGGCAACGCACTTCGAGAACCGGGTCATCCCGTTGGCGCGGGATGCAGCGCTGCACAATCCCGAGTCCCCCGCAGAGCCGGGCAACCGCCTGCGAAGCAGCTCGCTGCGCAATGGCGGTACCCTGAATGCGGCTAGAAAAAATATTGGGCACAATGTCCAGTGATCCACCACGCGCACTGATCTTTCTGTACAACTTGTGCGGTCTTTTGCCGGGCGTTTGACCGGCCGGAGCTCATTTTCGTAGCTTTTGTGAGGCGCGTCACCGGCGACGTGCGAGCAGCTTGTTTTTCGAAAGGCACCCACCCATGACCCTTGCCCAGCGCACTTCCCTTAACTCGATCCCCGCCTACAGGCAGGGTGCCACACCGGGTGCGGCCCAGAAGGCCTTCAAGCTCTCCTCCAACGAAAACCCGTATCCGCCGCTGGACTCCGTCATCGCCGGCCTTTCCTCCGAGCTGGGCACCATCAACCAATACCCAAATGCCGCTGCCCCCGAACTTGTCGGCGCGCTGGCCGCCCGCCTCGGCGTGGAACCGGAGACCATTGCCCTGGGAGCCGGGTCGGTGGAGGTTGCCGGCCAGCTGATCCACGCGATCGCCAATCCCGGCGACGAGGTCGTCTTCGCCTGGCGCTCATTCGAGGCCTACCCCATCCTCGCCCATGTCGCCGGGGCCACCCCGGTGATGGTTCCGCTGGATGCCGACGGGGCCCACGACCTGGCCGCCATGGCGGAGGCCATCAACGAGCGCACCGCGCTGGTCTTCATCTGCAACCCCAATAACCCGACCGGCACAGTGGTTGACGCCGCGGCCGTGGACGCCTTCATGGCCAAGGTCCCAGCACACGTGCTGGTGGTCATCGACGAGGCCTACGTCCACTTCAACACCGCGGGCGATTCGGCCATCGGGCTGGACTTCTTCCGCCGCTACCCCAACGTCGCGGTACTGCACACCTTCTCCAAGGCCTACGGGTTGGCCGGGCTGCGCATCGGCTATGCCGTGGCGCCTCCCGCGGTCGCTGCAAACCTGCGCAAGACCGCCGTCCCGTTCGGGGTCACCGCGCTGGCCCAGCGCGCCGCGGTGCTGTCCCTGGAACATGAAGACGAACTCCAAGTACGCATTGACGATCTGGTGACCGCCCGCGAATCCCTGCTGGCCACGCTCCGGGAAGCCGGAATCACCGTCACCGAATCCCAGGCCAACTTCATCTGGCTGTCCACCGGCGATGACACCGAGGCCGTCGATGCGGAACTACGGGCCGCCGGCATCTGGGCACGCGCCTTTGCCGGGGACGGCATCCGGATCTCCATCGGGTCCCCCGAAGCCAACGCGGCCATCGCCACCGCCGTCATCTCCGCCCTCAGTCAGGCCCCCGCCCATGTCTAACACCCAAACCGCCCCGAAGCCCGCGAGCCTGAGCACCCGGCAGATCACCATGATGGGCCTGGGCGGCGCCATTGGCGCCGGCCTGTTCATTGGTTCCGGACAGGCCGTTGCAGTGGCCGGGCCGGGCATCGTCCTGGCCTTCGCCCTGGCCGGCTTCCTGGTCATCCTGATCATGAACATGCTCGGCGAAATGGCTGCGGCGAACCCCTCGTCCGGATCCTTCTCCGTATATGCCACCAAGGCCATGGGCCCCAACGCCGGGGCCATCATCGGATGGCTTTACTGGATCCAGGGCGTCATCGTCATCGCCGCCGAAGCCACCGGTGCCGCGGCCATTGTCGGCGGATGGTTCCCCGGGGTCTCGCAGGGCACTTGGTCACTTCTCTTCGTGGCCCTGCTGACCGCCGTCAACCTGGCCAACGTGGCACGCTTCGGCCAATTCGAGTACTGGTTCTCCTTCCTCAAGGTCGCCGCGATCGTGGCCTTCCTGGGCATCGGCGTGGCCATCATCCTCGGGCTGGTGCCGGGCGTCGAAGCCACCGGTCTTTCCAACCTGGTGGCCCACGACGGCTTCCTGCCCAATGGCGTGGTCGGCCTGTGCGCCGGCCTGCTGATGGTCATCTTCGCCTTTGGCGGCATCGAGATCGTGGCCATTGCCGCGGCCGAAAGCGATGACCCGCGCACCTCCATCCGCAAGGCCGTGCGCGGGGTGCTGTTCCGCGTGCTGGTCTTCTACGTGGGCTCCGCCCTGGTCATGGTCTCGGTGCTGCCCTGGTATTCGCCGGAGCTTGCCGCTTCCCCGTTCGTCGCGGTGCTCACCTTCGCGCACATCCCGTGGATCGACTCCGTCATGGCGCTGGTGGTGGTCATCGCCCTGCTCTCGGCCATGAACGCGAACATCTATGCCGCCTCGCGCATGTTGCTTTCGCTCTCCGAGCGCGGGATCGCCCCGAGGGTCATCCAGGTCCGCAACCGGAACAAAACGCCATACGTTGCGGTGACCGCCTCGGTGATCCTGTGCACGATCGCGGTGGTCATGAACTACGTGGCCCCGGACCTGGTCATGCCGATGCTGCTCAACGCCGTGGGTTCCACGCTGCTGGTCACCTGGGGATTCATTGCGCTTTCGCAGCTCATCCTGCGCGTGCGCGCGGACAGGGATCCGAGCATCCACCTGCCGGTGCGGATGCCGCTCTTCCCGTACCTTTCGATCCTGGCGCTGGCGATGCTGGCCGGGATCGTGGTGCTGGCGCTCTTCGATCCGGCGTCCCGCACCCAGTTGCTTGCCACCCTCGGGCTCACCGTGGCGATCGGGGTGCTCAACGCCGTGGCCCAGCGCCGTTCCAGGCGTCGCATGGCCGGAGGCCTTGGCACCCCGGAGGAATCGCCGACCTCCGCAGTCGAGTCGCCCGGCGACCACAAGGTTTCCTGACAGGCAGGACAACCAACACACGCGGCAGCGGTTCATGCAACGCGACGGCCGGGCCCCGATTTTCACCGGGGGCCCGGCCGTCGCCGCTTGGTTGCCGGGGGATCAGCCGGTCACGGTGACATCGACCCAGACCAACCGGTGGTCGCTGCTGGCCGGCGGCCAGCCGGAGACAAGCCCGGCACCGTCTTGCCCGGCTCCCGGCCAGTAGACACCCGAGCCCCGCGCCGGCAGCGTCGCCGAGGGCAACACGTAGTCCACGCGCAGCACCCCCGCAGCTCCTCGCCCGAAGTCGGCCGTGCCCAGGGCGCTGCCGGTAATGCCTGCAATACCCCTGGCTTCGCGGTCCGATGTGCGCTCGGCAGCGGCCGGCAGCGGATCAACCAGCAGCGGGTTGCCGAGGAGCTTCGTGATGGCCGACGGATCGGATTCCCCAGAGACGGCGTCGGAGTTCAAGTCCCCCAGCACCACGAAGTCGCTGCCGGGCTCCAGCGCTCCGCGCTTGCCCGAATCGTCATAGATGTACTCGCCGCGGCCCTCCCCGCCCAGGTAGTCGTTGATGAGCCGGATCTCGTCGTGGTTGCGCGCCCTGTTGCGTTTTTCCGGGCCATCGAAGACCGGCGGGGCGGGGTGGGCGGCAATCACGTGGATGGTCCTGTCCCCCACCGTGATCGGCACATCCCACATGGACTTGCTGGGCAGGGGCAGCACGCCGCGGACCAGGTCGCCGTAGTGGCGGTTCGGCATTTGCGAGTCCGGCATGTCCTTCCACAGGAACTTCTGGAAAGTACGGATCTTCGCGGCATCTATGGGGTGCTTGGAGAAGAGCACCATGCCGTATTGGCCCTCGAACTCCCCGTAGCCCAGGGCGTCGGCGGGGCCGCCGACAATGCCGTCCCCGTCGAGGTCCGCACCGCTGGGGATCCCCGTGTTGGAAGGGGCCAGGTACTTGTAGGGGTAGTCGATGGGATCCTGGCCGCCCTGGCTGCGCTCCAGGTAGTTGCGCTTGAAGCCTTCCGCGGCGGCACCCTCCGGGTCGTAGTCGAATTCGTTGAGCAGCAGCACGTCGGGTGCGTTACGCTGCACGATCTCCGCCACCGCCTGCGCCTGGCCGTCCAGCGGGGTGGAGAGGTCCAGCGCAAGTTGGCCGGGCTGCGGCCGATTCAGCGAGGCGTTGAACGTCGCCACACGCAGGGAGGGTGCCATGACATCACGCCCTTCGGCATAGGGAATGGGGGCTGCCGAGCGCGGCTGCACGGAGATCGACCGTGCTTCGGCCGTTGGGTGCGCCTGCGCAGGGAGGGCACCTGCCGCCCCCAAGGCGATGAGTGTTGCGGCGGCCAGGGCCGTCCGGATCGAATGTCGCACCATCCCACATTAGGGGTGGAACCTACTTTCCGGTAGGTCGGTACTTTATCCAGTCGGGGGTTTTTCTGTCGGCGAAACCCCCGGTCCGCCCGGTGCGGCCGGAAGGCTCAACCGCGAACGCCGGCGGCCTTGCGGTTGGCCTCCAGGACTTCCTCCATGTACGGCGCACGAACATCCGGGGAAATGCGGCAGTCCACCAGATGGATCCCGTCGGCCCCCGCTGCGACCCAGTCGCGCAACCCGGCGAGGTCTTCCAGGCTGCGCACCTTCGTGGCCGAGGCACCGAGCCCGCGCGCCACGGCGGCAAAGTCGACCTCGGGAATCAGCATGGGCCCCTCATGCAGCCCGATGGATCCGTATTGGTGGATCTCCGCCCCGTAGGCGGCGTCGTTGTAGATGACGACGATGCCGCTGCGCACGGTGCGAATGACGGATTCGAGGTCCGCCAGGCCCATGAGGAAGCCGCCGTCGCCACTGGCCAGCACGATCGTGGATTCCGGTGCCGCGGCCCCGGCACCCACTGCGGAGGCCAGGCCCAGCCCAATGCTCTGGTAGGCGGTGCCCACCAGGTTCAGGGCATGCGGCCCGGGGACATCCCAGTACATGGGGCCCCAGCCGATGAAGTGCCCGCCGTCCTGCACCACCACGCGGTCCGCGGGCATGATCGTGTTCAGGGCACGCGCCACCGACCGCGGATCGAGCAATCCGTCCGGTGCCGCCTCGTCGCCGGGCGCATGGTCGTTGACCCGCTCCAACCGGTCGCCCACCTCATCCACCCAGCGCTGGCCGCCGTCGCGCCGATGCACCAGCGGCAGCAGGGAATCGGCGACCGCTGCCACGTCGGCCTGGAGGAACACGTCAACCCGCGGACTGGTTGCGGCGGTGGCGACATCGACCTGGATCACCTGGGCGCCTGCGTTGAAAAGCTCCCCGAAGCGGGTGGTGAACTGGTTCAGCCCGGACCCGAGCACCAGCACCACGTCGGCTTCGTGGATGAGGGCGGCGGTTTCCCCGGAAGAAAATCCGCCGGCGATCCCCAGGTCCCCGTGGCGGTCGGCCAGGAGGTTTGGCGCGAGCACCGTGCTTGAGCTCAGTGCCCCCAGGGAATCGGCGAGCGCGGTAATTGCTTTCGCCGCACCGGACAGCCGTGCCCCGCGGCCATAGAGAACCAATGGACGCCTGGCCTCGTTCAGGGCGGCGGCCGCCTGGGCGAGCAGTTGCGGTGCGGCGGCCGGGTAACCGGGATCCAACGCGAAGTCGCCCAGCGACAGCGGGCCCTCTTCGGCAGCTTCGTCGGCAACGATGTCATAGGGAATCGACAGCACCACCGCGGTGCGCTCGCGCAGGGCGTGGGCGACCGCCTCGAACGCTATGGCCATCGGGCGCCGCGCATCAACCACGAAGGTCGTGGCGCCCACTGCGTCGCTGATGGCGCCCTGGTCAATGTCCCAGGGGCGGGCGCCGGTGGAGGGCTGGTCCCCGGTGACCAGCACCATCGGGATCCTGGCCTTGGCGGCCTCTGCCAGCGGGGTGACGGCGTTGCTGAACCCTGCACCGTAGGTGGTGGTGGCGATGGCCGGCTTCCCGGTGATGCGGAAGTAGGCGTCGGCGGCGGTGACGGCGGCCGACTCGTGGCGCACCGCGGTGAAGCGGAACCCGGTGCGGAGCGCGGCGTCAAGGAAGTGGGCATTTCCGTTCCCCATGACTCCGAAGATCTCGGACGTGCAGGTTAGGAGGGCGCGGGAAACGGCAGCGGAAACTGTAGACATTTTTTGTGACTTTCGAATGCAGCAAAAAGAACTAAGGCCATATTCGTCTTCGGGCAGCGAACCCGGATTTCGCCCATTTTTAGAGCGACGGCAGGAACTTCAGAAACGTTCCGCCTGACGATGCAACGATAACCGCGCCACTGTGTTCTGCGCAACATTGCCCTCAGGTTGAGGGCATTCCCGGCGGCGGGTTCGCTTCCCTGGGACCGTTGATAAAAGCGGATAGGCGGCCCTGGTGTGCATTTCCGCAAACCAGAACCGCCTATCTGCGCGCCAAGGGAGAGCAGGCGCCGTTGCCGTGCGCACGGTGAACGGTGGGTGGGCAGCGCCCCGCCTCAGCGGATCATGCGGCGGTACTTGGCGATCGCGAACCCGTAGGCGATGACCAGGATGCCGCCAAGCCAAGCCAGGGCGATCCAGATGTCGGCGCCAACGGGCTCCTGGGCGAACAAGGCCCTTACGGTGTTCACGATGGAGGTCACGGGCTGGTTCTCGGCAAACCATGCGACGGGACCGGGCATCGAGCTGGTGGGCACAAATGCGGAGCTGATGAACGGGAGGAAGATCAGCGGGTAGCTGAACGCGCTGGCGCCGTCGACTGTCTTCGCAGAGAGTCCGGCGATCACCGCAACCCAGGTCAGAGCCAAGGTGAAGAGGACCAGGATGCCGGCGACAGCGAGCCAGGCGGCAACCGAAGCGCCGGTGCGGAAACCCATGGGCAGCGCGACGCCGATGACGACCGCGACGGAAACCACGTTCGCGGCCAGGGACGTGAACACGTGGGCCCAGAGCACGCTCGAGCGCGCAATCGGCATGGACGCGAAGCGTTCGAAGATGCCGCCCTGCATGTCGAGGAACAAACGGTACGCGGTGTACGCGACACCGGAGGCAATCGTGATGAGCAGGATGCCGGGAAGCATGTAGTTGACGTAGGACTGCCCGGATCCGGTGTTGATCGCACCGCCAAACACGTAAACGAACAAGAGCATCAGCGCAATCGGGGTGACCGCGGTGGTGATGATGGTGTCGGGGCTGCGGAGGATGTGGCGCAGCGAGCGTCCAGTGAGGACGCCGGTGTCGCCCAGGACGTGGGTGGTCATCGGGTTTCCTTTTCTGCGGTGACTGGGCCGTCGGCACGGCCACCTGTTGCGGTGTCCCTCTGGCCGGTGTCGCCCACGAGGGCCAGGAAGACATCCTCGAGGGAGGGCTGCTTCTCGACGTACTCGACCTTGGCGGGCGGAAGGAGTGCCTTGAGTTCGGCGAGGGTGCCATTCTGGATGATCACACCCTGGTGCAGGATCGCGATGCGGTCCGCGAGCTGCTCGGCCTCGTCGAGGTATTGCGTCGTGAGCAGCACCGTCGTGCCGCCGGCGGCGAGATCCCTGACCGTCTGCCACACCTCGAGGCGAGCCTGCGGGTCGAGGCCGGTTGTCGGCTCATCGAGGAAGATGATCGGCGGATTGCCGATCAGGCTCATCGAGATGTCCAACCGGCGTCGCATGCCGCCTGAATAGGTGGACGCCTTGCGGTTCCCGGCCTCGGTGAGCGAGAAACGGGCGAGCAGGTCGTCGGCGATCGCACCCGGCCCCTTCAGGTGACGCAGCCTGGCAATCAACACGAGGTTCTCCCTGCCGGTGAGCACTTCATCGACAGCGGCGAACTGGCCGGTCAGGCTGATCGACTCGCGCACCTTGCCGGGCTCCGCGGCAACGTCGAAGCCGTTGACGATTGAGGTGCCCGCATCGGCCTTCAGCAGCGTCGACAGGATCCGCACCAGCGTGGTCTTTCCCGCTCCGTTCGAGCCGAGCAGAGCGAAGATGCTGCCGGCCCTCACGTCGAACTCCACGCCCCGAAGAACGCGCAGGTCCTTGAACGACTTCTCGATGCCCTGCACCCGGATCGCGGGTTCGAGGGTTTGGCTGGTGGTCATGTCAGGTTCTCCGTTTCCGGGCGCGTTTAAGTCTCGTCGACGGACTGGTCGATGGCATCGTTCAGGCGCTTGCGCTCCTTGTTGATCCACTGACCGTCCGAGTAGTTCTGGATGAAGGTGTCTGCGAACTCCACCGGGTCCTCCCCGACGATGTCGCGGATCGGGGTGCCGTCGACTGCGGCACGCTCGATCAGGTCGGCGAGGTCCTCGAGCATCTGCATGAAGACATCGCCCTTGACGATCGACCCGGCATACATGAAGTAGCGCTCGATTCCGTCGATCGCGGTTCGGTAGCTCGTGGGGAGCTGTTCCTTGCGGGCCTTGTATTGGCGCCAGCGCTTCTTGTCTTCGAACGATCCCGTGACCTGTTCGATCCATTTTGCTGCCATGGCTAGTCTCCTTTTTCCTGCTCGTTTTCGATGTGGTTCTGGAGCTTTTCGATCCGTTCCGCGAGGAAGCTCCATGTCCCCCAGAACTCTTCGAGGTACTCGCCGCCCAATGCGTTCAGCGAGTAGACCTTGCGGGGCGGCCCCTTTTCCGACGGTACCTTTTCGACGTCCACGAGGCCGCGCTTCTCGATCCTGATCAGCAGGGCGTAGACCGTGCCCTCGACGATGTCGGAGAAGCCCTGGTCGCGCAGCCGGGCCGTGATCTCATAGCCGTAGGCCGGCTGCACGGCCAGAATCGCGAGGACGATTCCCTCGAGCGTGCCCTTGAGCATCTCGGTCATTTGCTTGCCCATGGCATTCACCCTTACGCTACTCTGCAATACTGACTACCACTAGATAGTAGCACTGAATAGCGATCGCGCAAGGGGCGGATTGATGCACGTTTATCCCGTCCTCGATCCGGGCCAGAAGTTCCATTGGCAGGCAATCCCGATCGGGACTCTCGCGGGCTAATCTCCGGCGGTGCCGTGCTCGGTGAGGGAAGGCGAAGCCCTCGGCGTGCAACCCTCACCATGGCGTCCGAGCCGGCACTTGCGTCCGTTGGCCCGGGACGCATCTGGGCGGATTCCAACGCCTGGCTTCCACCTCGCGCAACGGACTTATAGGACGGAATGTGTGTCCGGGAGGAGCCCGATTGCCAACGGCCGAGCGGCAAGGGGGTTTCGCTTACTCCTGGGCCACAAAGCCTGGGCAGCTAGGGAAATCCAGGGATTGGCCCGGGGTTGTCGAATCATCCGGGAACCAGAAGATCCCCGCTCTCACGAGGAGAACGGGGATCGATCTGTGCGCCCTGCGGGGGTCGAACCCGCGACCAATGGATTAAAAGTCCAGTGCTCTACCAGCTGAGCTAAAGGCGCGCATGGCACATAGCCAACACCATATTAGCGGATAATCCTGCCCCTCTTGGACAGCCCCGCCCATTTCAACACGTTCTCGATTGCCCAAGGTTCGCTGCGGCGCTCGAGGCCACGGTCGTTCCCCTAGCAGGCCTGCCGTCAGGCTTGTTCCCTCCCCGCACACTCCCCCTTGCCCGGCGATGAGCAAGTATTCAGCCGGGCAGAGTATCCTCTAGCCCATGAAGGGCCACCAAGCATTGACTCCCCCGGCAACCACTTTCCGGCACCACAAACCCAAACCGTTCGCTCCCATGGATTTCGATCCCTTCGAGGGCGGCGCCGATCCGGCGCGCGTGTCGGAGGCGGCGCATCTCTCCGCCCACGCCTTGGTGCAGGCAGGGAAACTCAATGACGATCCGGAGATCCGGGAGCGCCTGGTGCGGCTCGCCGAGGACGAAGGCTTGGAGGTCATTGCCGAACTTTGGTCCAAGGCCCCCGCGCGCTCGCTTCCCGGCGCCCTGTGGCGGCTGTACGCAATCCGCGCCGCAACCGTCAACAATCCCGAGGCCATGGCCTCGTTCTTCGCCGCCGGCGCCCGCCAGGCCCAGGTCTCTCGCGTGGTTGCAGGGGCCGCGGAACCGCCGGGGGCCGAGGAACTGTGCAACATGACCAGCTCCATCCTCACCGGCGCCTTTGACGGCGAGTTCGATGTGGCCCTGGAACGCACCGCGGCGTACTGCCGGGTCATAGCCCTGGGGCAAGCCGAACAGGCGGATGCGGCCGATTTTTCGCACCCGGAGCGCGCCGCCTTGATGACCGGTCGCGCCCATGCCCTGTTGAAGACCGCCGAGGACTTGGAAGCCGCCGCCGCATCCTGGAGGCGCGGGGAACTGGACTGAGAGTTCCTTCACGCCGAGCGCGAATACTGCGCCGACGTGTTGACAGGAGGACCGGTTTCCTAGAAAACTGGAATCACGGTGCCGGACCGCGGCAGCCCCGGGCTCCAACTTTCAGCCGCTACGAGCGGCCTTCCGCCGAGAGGCGCTCCCGGTTCGGCACCGCCAACTTCACTCCCCCGTCTTGGCACGGGGACGCACTTCACACCGCCCCGGGCGGGCTTGTTCACCTTGGATGCGTAAACTGGGCAGCGTCCCGCTTTTTCCTTTCCATCCGGTGGTTTCCTCGTGAAATTTAGATTGTTCCCTTCGGACATGCGCGGCCTTGGGCTCCTTCGCGACCTGGCCTCCGAAGTCAACCTATGCGTTGGGGTTCTTTCCGAAATGCTGGGCTCCAGCGAAGACCGCGCAGTGCAGCTTGATGCGCTGGACGCATCCGAGGCCAGGGCCACCGACCTGCACTACGCGGTGCTGACGCATTTGCGCACCAGCTACGTCAACCCGTTGCCGCGCGAAGACGTTTACACTTTTTCCCGGCTGCTCCACGAGGCCGTCGAGCAACTCAGCGGAGCCGGCATCCTCATTGCGCACCTGGGCAAGCGACACCTCTCACATCGTGCGGCCGAGCAGCTGGAACTGATTGGCCGCCAGACGGAGCTCACCACCGAGGCATTGGGCAAGCTCCAGCGACTGGACGACCTGGAAGACGTTTGGCTTGATTTGGTGCGCATTTCCAAGCGCGCGCACCGAACGCACCAAACCTGGCTGGGCGAGATCGGGGAACTGAACAAGGCAGGCACCATCATTCGCCACCGCTCGGTCGCGGACCAGCTCCACTCCTGTTCCCAATCCCTGCGAGCCGTGGCCGACCACTTGGGACGCGTCCTGGTCAAGGAATCCTGAGTCGGGCGTGGTTACCGGCCAATCCTTCATGATGTTCGTGGTGCTCTTGTTCACCTGCGCCTTCGCGTTCCTCAACGGATTCCGCGATGCCTCGAACTCAATCGCCGTCGCCGTGCGCAACCGCGCCTTGACCCCCTCCTACGCGGTGGTGGTGGCTGCGTTCTTCACGTTTCTGGGCACCATGCTCTCCACCTCTTTCGGCGTCTACCTGATTTCGGCCGTCGAGCTGAACGTCCCGAGCGGGGTTCCCGGGCTGGCGCTGCTGCTGTCCGCGTTGCTTGCGGGAGGTGCCTGGGCGTTGTATTGCTGGTGGCGCGGACTTCCGGTGTCTTCGACGCATTCCCTGGTTTCCGCCCTTGCCGGCGCGGGCGGCGCGGCTGCCCTGCTGGGCGACGACGGGGTGCACGACGCCTGGCGAATGCTTGCCGGCGGAGTTCTGCTGCCACTGCTCTTCACTCCCGTCTTTGCCTTCGTCGTGTCATACGTCCTGGTCATCCCCGCCACCTGGCTGGTGCGCCATTCCACCGCCTCCGACGTCAGCGGGGCATCCCGCGCAGGGCAGTCCATCTCGGCGTGTGCGGTGGCTCTGGGCAACGGTTTGCAGGACGGCCAGCGCACCGGCGCCATGTTGACCTTGGCCCTGGTGACGGCGGGCGCCGCGCAGCCCGGCACCATCATGCTCGGCCCCCAGCTGCTGGGCGCCTCCGCCCTGGCGGCAGGGGTGCTCTTTGGCGGCTGGCGCATCGCCCATACCCTTGCCTACCGCCTGGTCAACCTGGACCCGCTGCGCGGCATGGTGGCCCAATCGGTCTCCGCCGCAATGCTCTTCCTGGGTGCCATGCTGATCCACCTGCCGATTTCCACCACCCAGGCGGTGACCAGCTCGATCGTCGGGGCGGGCACCAACCAGCGGTTCGAGTCCGTTACCTGGCGGCAGGTAACGCGCGTGCTGCGGCACTGGGTGGCCACCCCCGTGGTCTGCTCGCTGCTCGGCGGCATCCTAAGCCTGGCCATTCACCCGCTGGTCAGCTGACCGTTAGGCACGTCGTGCCCGTTTAGTCCTGACCGGATCCAGCCTCGGCGCCTGGCCACCTGCACCGGGCCCGGGGGGCGCCTTCGAGCGACTCCGAGCCATTGACGTCGGCAAGCGCCACTGCCCCCGCCGCAAGGCTTCAGCGGCATCTCCGAGGCCTCCGGTGCGGCCGGGCGGTCCCGTTCCCCGGGTCGCACTGTCGGGCTCCACGTGCATCATTGCGGGCCCCCGGTCAGCGATGGCTCCTCGGGCGTTAAACAAGGCAACGGCGGAACCCCGCGCAAGACTCATGCGCGTGGTTCCGCCGTTGCGATCCCCCTCCAGGGATCCCCGGAAGATCCCCCTTCCGGTACCGCCCCGGACCTGTTCGGTCCCGGGCGAATTTTTCTGCGGCGAGTGCAGTCAGGAATTATCCGAAGCGGCCCGAGACGTAGTCTTCGGTGGCCTTGACCCCGGGGTTGGAGAAGATCGTGGTGGTCTCGGCGTACTCAATCAGCTTGCCGGGCTTGCCGGTGCCGGCGATGTTGAAGAACGCGGTCTTGTCGCTCACGCGCGCGGCCTGCTGCATATTGTGGGTCACGATCACCACGGTGTAGTCGTTCTTCAGCTCGTTGATCAGGTCCTCGATCGCGAGGGTCGAGATCGGGTCCAGGGCCGAGCACGGCTCGTCCATGAGGATCACCTCGGGCTTCACCGCGATGGTGCGGGCGATGCACAGGCGCTGCTGTTGGCCGCCGGAAAGCCCGGAGCCTGGCTTGTCCAGGCGGTCCTTGACCTCGTTCCAGAGGTTGGCGCCGCGCAGCGACTTCTCGACCAGGCCATCGGCATCCGAGCGGGAGATCTTCTTGTTGTTCAGCTTCACCCCGGCGAGCACGTTGTCCCTGATGGACATGGTCGGGAACGGGTTGGGCCGCTGGAAGACCATGCCGATCTGGCTGCGGACCGTGACCGGGTCGACACCGGTCTCGTAGAGGTTGTCCCCGTCCAGGAGCACCTCGCCCTCGACGCGGCCACCGGGGATGACCTCGTGCATGCGGTTCAGCGTACGCAGGAAGGTGGACTTGCCGCAGCCGGAGGGACCGATGAAGGCGGTCACCGACTTGGCTTCGATTTCGATGCTGACGTCTTCCACGGCCAGGAAGCTGGAGTAGTAGACGTTGAGGTCCTTGACGTCGATGCGCTTAGACATGTGGTTTTTCCTTAAGAATCGGGTGTCGAGGGTCCGGAGCCTTCAGGCTCAACGGCCCTTCTTGGGTGCGAACAGGCCGGCAATGAGGCGTGCGCCGAGGTTGAGCACCATGACCATGATGATCAGCAACAGGGCGGCGGCCCAGGCACGCTGGATCGAGGGATCCACGTTGGTCGGCGAGGTCGGGGTGAGGATCTGGTAGTAGATGAACGTCGGCAGCGTGGCCATCCAGTTGCCGAAGACGTTCACGTTGATGTTGTTCGCCAGGCCGGCGGTGACCAGGATCGGTGCGGTCTCGCCGATGACGCGGGCGATGGCCAGGGTCACGCCGGAGGCGATGCCGGAAATTGCCGTGGGGACGACGACCTTGGCGATGGTGCGCCATTTGCGCACGCCCAACGCGTAGGCAGCCTCGCGCAGCTCGTTCGGGACGATCTTGAGCATTTCCTCCGTGGAGCGGACCACCGTGGGGATCATCAGCACGCTCAATGCGACGGCGGCAACGATGCCCATGCGGGCGGTGGGGCCCATGATCACCGCGAAGAGTGCGGTGGCGAAGAGGCCGGCGACGATCGATGGAATGCCGGTCATCACGTCGACGAAGAAGGTGATGCCCCGGGCGAGCGGGCCGTTCTTGCCGTATTCGACAAGGTAGATCGCGGTCAGCATGCCCACCGGAACCGAGATCAGGCTGGACCAGAGCGTGATCAGCAGCGTGCCGATCACCGCGTGGTAGGCGCCGCCCAGCACCGGGGTGCCGTTTTCGACGCTGGCGTTGTCCGCCGCGCCGGTGATCCCGTTCATGGAGTGGAACAGGAAGTGGGAGTTGATGCCCGGCAGCCCCTTCTGCAGCACCGTGAACAGCACGGAAGCCAGCGGGATGAGCGCGACCAGGAAGGCTGCATACACCAGGTAGGTGGCCAGGGCGTTCCGGCCGCGGCGCGCGCCCTCCACCAGGGTGGTGATGACGCTGGAGGCCACCACGAAGATGATTGCGGCGTAAATGGCGAAGCTTGCCACGGAGAATCCACCGAGGGTGGAAGCAGCAGCGCCGAGGATCAGCGCGCCGACGGCAATGCCCGGGATGGCCCAGCGGGGCAGGTGGCCCTTGGACAGGGAGTTTCGCTTGCGGGCAACCGGAGGCTTGCCCGGCTGCTGGCGCGAATCGTTGGGGAGCTTGTTGGCGGTAACGGTGTTCATCAGTTGGCTCCCGAGAATTCCTTGTGGCGGGCGATGATTGCCCGGGCGATCAAGTTGACCACCAGGGTGATCACGAACAGCACCAGGCCGGCCGCGATCAGCTCGGAGAGGCGCAGGCCGAAGGCCTCGGGGAAGTTCAGGGCGATCTCGGCGGCAATCGTCTGGTTGCCGGACTTGATCAGCGACGGAATCAGTCCGCCGGTGGAGAGCACCAGGGCCACGGCCATTGTCTCGCCCAGTGCACGGCCCAGGCCGAGCATGACAGCCGAGATGATTCCGGGGCGGGCGAAGGGAAGCACCGACATGGTGATCATTTCCCAGCGCGTGGCGCCCAATGCCAAGGCGGCTTCCTCGTGCAGCTTGGGGGTCTGCAGGAAGATCTCGCGGCTCAGCGAGGTGATGATGGGAAGCACCATCACTGCCAGCACGATGCCGGCGGTGAGGATGGTCTTGCCGGTCTGCGAGGCGGGGCCTTCAAAGATCGGGATGAAGCCGAGGTTCTCGGTCAGCCATTGGAAGCTGGGGACCAGCGCCGGGGCCAGCACCAGGTAGCCCCAGGCTCCGTAGATGACCGACGGGATGGCTGCCAGCAGGTCGATGACGTAGCCAAGGCCCGCCGCCAGCTTGCGCGGGGCGTAGTGGGAGATGAACAGTGCAACGGCGATGCCGACCGGAGTGGCGATGAGCAGGGCGATGGCCGCTGCGATCACGGTGCCGATGACAATCGGGTAGATGTAGCTGAAGAAACCTTCGCCGCCACTGACGAGTGTCGGATCGGCGGTGAAGGTCGGCAGGGCCTGGATGAGCAGGAAGACCGCTACCGCGAGGAGTGTCACGAGGATCAGGATGCCCGCGCCGAGCGCGGCACCGGAGAAGATCTTGTCTCCGGCTTGTCCCTTGGATCCGCTGCGCCGTAGCGCGTTGGTAGTCATATGGGTGAGCCTTAGAAATTTGAGCGAACGGCTATGGGGGATCGAACTGCCATTCGCGCTGGGATGGTGGAGGGGGTCAAATCAGATGCTACTGCGCCTTCCGGGGAATATCGAAGAAAGTCATCGATATTCCCCGGAAGGCATTTGTTGCAAGTTAGGACGCGACCTTGATTGAGTCGATGGCCTTGATGGCGGCCTCGCTCATCTTTGCGGACAGCGGGGCGTTGCCGGCGGAGCCTTCAGCCTCCTTCTGACCTTCCTCGGAGAGCACGTACTTGCCGAAGCTCTTGACCAGGTCAACCGTGGCCTGGTCCTTGTAGGTGGAGCAGAACACGTGGTACGAGACGAGGATGATCGGGTAGGAACCCGATTCAGTGGTGTCGCGCTTCAGGTCCAGGGACATGTCCATCGCGCCGCGGCCTTCAACCGGGGTGGCTGCCTCGACGCCCTTGGCTGCTGCCTCGGCGGAGATCTCGGTGAAGTCGTCGCCGACCTTCACGTTCACGGTGCCCAGGTTGCCGACGGCGGAGAAGTCCGCGTAGGTGATTGCACCCTCGGTGGAGGTGGTGGTTGCCACGACGCCGGAGGTGCCCTTGGCGTTCTCGCTGGCCAGATCGCTGGGCCAGTCGCCGGAGACGTCATAATCCCAGACATCCTTGGCGGCAGCCGCGAGGTATTCGACGAAGTTCTCGGTCGTGCCCGACTCATCATTGCGGTGCACCACGGTGATGGCGGTGTCGGGAAGCTCCACGCCTTCGTTGGTCGCGGCGATGGCCGGATCGTTCCACTTGGTGATTTCCAGCTTGAAGATCTTGGCGATGGTGGCTGCATCGAGGTTCAGGGTCTCAACGCCCGACAGGTTGAAGGCAACCGCGATCGGGGAAACGTAGGCCGGTACGTTGAAGGCTCCTTCGGGGCCACAGATTTCCTTGGAGGACTCGATCTCTTCGTCCTTCAGGTAGGCGTCCGAGCCTGCGAACTGCGCGCCGCCGGCCAGGAAGGCCTTGCGTCCGGCGCCGGAGCCATCCGGGGAGTACTGGACCATGGCGCCGGAGTTGGCCTGCTCGTAGCCTGCCTTCCAGGCCTCCATCGCGGCCTTCTGCGAGGAAGCGCCGCTACCGGTCAACGTGCCGGAGACTGCCCCTGCGGACGATCCGCTTGAATCGGTTCCTGCGGTGGCCGTCGGGCTGTCCGAACCGCAAGCGGTCAGGGCCAGTGCTGCTACGGTAAGAACTGCAGCCGCGCTGCCAATGCGATGAAGCTTCACGAGTTATCCTCTTTCACATGCCTGTCATTGACGAACCGAGTCGTCCTGGTTTTTCCCAAGGATGCGCACACCGGCACATCGCTTCAATACGAAACTAGGCCCCGGAAGTAACCAGCGCTTCCGACGAAGGTGAACGCAAGGTGAACAAGACCGGCGTGGCCCAGTGTTTCGCGTCACGATTCACACTTGCCAGTGGTATTCGCGCGCCATGACAGACTGTTGTCCATGGGTATCGGATCATCGGCCGGCGGCGCGTGGACGTTCGTCATGCGCCGCAACCGCGTGGGTGTGCGCCGCGTGGGGACCTCGTTCCCCAAGATCATCCAGATGACGGTCTCCGCGGTGCTGGCTTACTGGATTGCCGAGCAACTCCTGGGCCACGTGGACCCGATCTTTGCCGCGACCAGCGGGCTGCTGGTGCTGGGATTCGGCACCGCCACCACGGTGCGCCGCTCGCTGGAGGTCGCCATTGGCTGCACCCTGGGCGTGGCTGTCGGAGACTTGTTGCTGACGCTTCTGGGAAGCGGCCTGTGGCAGGCGGCCCTGGTCCTTTTCCTGTCGCTGGTGATCGCCAGGTTCCTGGATTCCGGACCCATTTTCTCCACCCAGCTGGGACTGCAATCGGTGCTGGTGGTCCTTCTGCCCATCGGTGCCGCGGGACCGTTCAGCCGTTCAATTGACGCGGTCATCGGTTCGCTGTGCGGCCTGTTGATCATGATGGTTTTTCCCCGCGACCCGCGCCGCACCCCCACTGCCGAGCTGGGCAAGCTTTTGGGCGAGCTCGCCGGCATCCTGCACGAATGCGGGCGCGCCGTCAGCGCCTCCGACACCACCCTGGCATTCCACGCGCTGGTCCGCGCCCGCGGAACCCAGCAGCTCTTGGATTCCCTGCCCGCGGCCCTGAACATGGCCCGCGAGGTGGCCACCCTGGCCCCGGCACACCGCCGACACCGCTCCGACCTTGACCGGTTGAAGGTTGCGGCGGAAAAGACCGATCTGGCCGTGCGCAACTCCCGGGTCCTGGCCAGGAGGCTGACCACCGTGATCACCCAGGGCTCCCTGACGGACCAGGGGGTCGAGTCCGTGGCGGGCTTGTTGACCGAACTGTCCGAGGCGGTCAACGCCCTTGGCTACGCGGTGTTGGAGACCAAGGAGTCCGGATACCGAAGGGCGGTGGGTCGTGCCCGACGCGAGCTTGCCGAATGCGCAGCCCGGCTGGATCCCGCGGCCCTCCAGGTCAGCGGCCTGCAAGGTGAAGGCATGGTGCTGCTGTTGCGCCCGCTGGTGATTGACCTGCTCGAGGCCACCGGCACCAGCCACGAGGAAGCGGTGGCGTTGCTGCCGCGCCTGTAGCGTAACCCGGCTGCCACGCACCCAAAGCGTGGGCACCGCAAGCTAGCATCAAAGGCATGGCCAAGAGCACCCGCACCAAATCCACCCCCGGTTACCGCTGCGCGGAATGCGGGTGGAGCACCGTGAAATGGGTGGGGCGCTGCGGCGAATGCCAGGCCTGGGGCACGGTGGAGGAAATGGGCGCCGTCTCGGCAAAGACCACCGCCGCCACCAGCATCGCTGTCCCGGCCCAGCCCATCGGCGACGTCGATGCCTCCGCCGCCTCCTACCGCTCCAGCGGTGTGGAGGAACTTGACCGGGTGCTCGGCGGCGGGCTGGTCCCGGGAGCCGTCATCTTGCTGGCCGGGGAACCCGGAGTGGGCAAGTCCACGCTGCTGCTCGACGTTGCGGCGCGCGCCGCCCGCTCGGACCGCAAGGTCCTCTACATCACCGGCGAGGAATCCGCCGCCCAGGTCAAGGTCAGGGCCGAACGCATCGACGCCATGGCCACCACGCTCTACCTCACCGCCGAGACCGATCTGGGCATAGCGCTGGGCCAGGTGGAAAAGATCGACCCGGAGCTGCTGATCATCGACTCCGTGCAGACCCTGGCCTCCTCCGAGGTCGACGGCACCGCCGGCGGCATCTCGCAGGTCCGCGAGGTGGCGGCCTCCCTCATCAACGCCGCCAAGCGCCGGAACATGACCACCATCCTGGTCGGACACGTCACCAAGGACGGCTCGATCGCCGGGCCCCGGCTGCTCGAGCACCTCGTGGACGTAGTGTGCCAGTTCGACGGCGAGCGCCACTCCCGCCTACGCCTGCTGCGCGCGCTGAAGAACCGCTACGGCCCCACCGACGAGGTCGGCTGCTTCGACCTGACCGAGGGCGGCATCGAGGGACTGGCCGATCCCTCCGGGCTCTTTGTCACCCGGACCAAGGATCCGGTGCCCGGAACCTGCATCACCGTCACCCTGGAGGGACGCCGCCCGCTGGTCGCCGAGGTACAGACCCTGCTCTCGAGGGCCACCAGCGCCATCCCGCGCCGGGCCACCAGCGGCCTGGACGCGGCGCGCACCCAGATGATCCTGGCCGTGCTCCAGTCCCGCGCCCGGATGGAATTGGGCGGGCTTGATTCCTACGTGGCCACCGTGGGCGGGGTCAAGCTCAGCGAACCGGCCACCGACCTCGCCACGGCCCTGGCGCTTGCCTCTTCCATGCACAACCATCCGCTGCCGCCGCAGTTCGTGGCATTCGGAGAGGTCGGCCTGGCCGGCGAGGTGCGCCCCGTTCCGGAGATCGGCCGCCGGATCATCGAGGCCGAGCGGCTCGGCTTCCGCTACGCCATGGTGCCAGCCTCCCCGCAGCCTCCCAAGAACATCCCCGATTCGATCCGTGTCTTCACCGTTTCCTCGGTGCACGAGGCACTGGACATCGCCTTCGAGCAACGCGTCAAAACCGGGTAATCCATGTTCTTTCGGTAACAAAAGGGTGCCGAAGTCGCTCCCCGGGGTGCATTTCCGGGCTTGGGGGGTCCGCCTTGGCCATACCATAGGTAGTAGTCACCCCCTTGGAAGGAACCGGCCCATGTCGAAAAGCCCCGAAGATGCGCTGCGCGCCACCCTGGCCCGTGTTGCACCCGGAACGGAGCTGCGCGACGGCCTCGAACGGATCCTGCGCGGCCGCACCGGCGCACTGATCGTACTGGGGCACGACAGGGTCGTGGACTCGATCTGCTCCGGTGGCTTCGACATCAACATCGCCTTCTCCCCCACCCGACTGCGCGAACTTGCCAAGATGGACGGGGCCATCGTCTGCGACAGGGACGGTTCGAACATCCTGCGCGCAGGGGTGCAGCTGGTCCCGGACCATTCCATCCCCACCCAGGAGTCGGGGACCCGCCACCGCACCGCCGAGCGCGTCGCCATCCAGACCGGTTTCCCGGTCGTCTCGGTCTCGCAGTCGATGCACATCATCGCCCTGTACGTCCAAGGCATCCGCTACCTGCTCGAGGGCTCCGAGCCGGTTCTCGCCCGCGGAAACCAGGCCCTTGCCACGCTGGAGCGCTACCGCTCGCGGCTGGACCAGGTCACCAGCGCGCTGTCCGCTGCGGAGATCGAGGCAGTCGTCACGGTCCGCGATGTCGCGGCGGTGCTGCAGCGCCAGGAAATGGTCAGGCGCATCTCCGAGGAGATCGCCCAGTACGTGCTCGAGCTGGGCGCAGACGGACGCCTGTTGGCGCTGCAGCTCGACGAGCTCTCGGCCGGGCTCGGCCCCGGTGCCGACCTGCTGCTGAAGGACTACTCGACCCTGGGCGGCGAGGAGCTCGACATCGAGGCGGCGCTGAAGAAGCTGCAGAACCTCGACTCCACGGACCTGATCGACCTGGGGAAGTTCGCCGCGATCCTGGGAATCAGTCCCGGCATCGACTCGCTCGACGCGGTTGTCACGCCCAAGGGCCACCGGCTGCTGGCAGGCATCACCTCGGTTCCCCGGGCGGTGGCCGACCGGCTGGTCAACAACTTCGGCGGTTTGCAGCGCCTGATGGCCGCCAATATCGAGGATCTGATGGCGGTGGACGGGATCGGGGACCAGCGTGCCCGCACGGTCCGCGAGGGCCTGTCCCGCGTCGCCGAGTCATCCTTGTTGGACCGCTTCCTCTAGGAAACCACCTGAGCGGGGCAGGGCGAGGGCGGCTAGCGCAGCTCGAACCTCGCGGTCTCGCTGCTCACGTCCCCCAGTTTCGCGGTGAAGCCGTAGGTTCCCGGTCGCGGCTTGGCCGCCACGAACTTGCACCCCGGGGCGCTGCGCACCCGGGTCCAGGTGAAGCGCGCGGTTTCACTGGCACCCGGCTTGATGGTGATCTCGGTGTCGGTGGGATCCTCCACGCAATCAGAGGTGGAAAAAATTCGGTCCGCCCCGCTCGTGACGGAAAACTCCTGCTGGCTGGTTCCCACATTGACCATGCAGTCGGCCGTCCCCGCGTTCTTGATGGTCATCACCAGCACCGGATCATCCGCGGGCCCGTGCGTGGTCTGGACGGTTGACGCGGAAACGACCACCTCGTCCTCGAGGCAGCCGTTGGGTTCGGAAGGTTCCGGGGAGGGAGCACCCGATGGCTGCGAGGAAGCCGCTCCTGGCGCGGTCGCCGCGGGGTCCGCCGTGCTCTCGGCCGGGGCCGCAGGTCTCAGCAGGGAGGCGATGCCGACGCCTGCCCACGCCAAAAGCCCGACGAGTACGAGCGTGGTGATGAGCACCGCGAGGCGGCGACGCCTATAAACCCGTGCGGAGGGACGGGAGGAACGGACCTGCTTTTGTGCCATACCTCAAGGCTACGAAGCCATTGCTTCCGCGGTCGACTCCCACGCCGCCAGCTAGAGTGATATCGCCAGCATTTGCCCCGAAACACAAAGGACCGCCCCCGCCGTGCCCCACCCCGACCTGGAGAAGATCCACCACGAGATCACCGCGTGGTATTCCGCCAACGCACGCGAACTGCCGTGGCGCGGCCCGACGGCCGACCCATGGGCCGTGATGGTCTCCGAATTCATGCTGCAACAGACCCCCGTGGTGCGCGTGCGCCCGGTCTGGGAAGCCTGGATGCAGCGGTGGCCCACACCCGCGGCGCTGGCCGCCGAGCCGGTCGCCGAAGCGGTGCGGGCCTGGGGGCGCCTGGGTTATCCGCGCCGCGCCCTGCGGCTGCATGCGGCCGCAGTGGTCATCACCAACGAACACGGCGGGAATGTCCCGGGGAGCGAGGCCGAATTGCTGGCACTGCCCGGCGTCGGCACCTACACGGCAGCAGCCATCGCCTGTTTCGCCTTCAAGGTCCCCACGGTGGTGGTGGACACCAACATCCGCCGCGTCCATGCCCGGCTGGTCAGTGGCAAGGCGTTGCCCGAGCAAAGCCAGAATGCCGCGGAACTCGCGCTGGCCGCCCGACTGCTGCCTCAGGCCGGGGAGGGCAACGACGGCGGCACTGCGCTGGCCAACGACTGGAACATCGCGGTCATGGAGCTCGGTGCGTTGGTGTGCACGGCGCGCTCCCCGCGTTGCGAGGACTGCCCTGTCGTCAACCAGTGCGCCTGGATCGCCGCCGGGCGCCCCGAGCCGCATTACAAGCCCAAAGGCCAACCGTGGCACGGAACCGACAGACAGGTGCGCGGGGCCATGATGGCGGTGCTCCGCCATTCCACGGTCCCGGTCCAGCGCGGAGACCTGCTTGGCACCGTCGACCTGGCGGCAGCTGCCGCGGAAGCACGGCCACTGAATCCGGCCCGCGAGGCCGACGACGAGCACCGGGCCTGGGTCGGGTTGCATGCGCTGGACGCGCCGGCCGAACAGCGAGAACGCGCCCTGGCCTCCCTCTTGGCCGACGGGCTGGCCCAGCAATCCCCCGCGGGCATAGGCCTGCCGCACTAGGGGAACCGGGATCCCGGTGCCGATCCGGCTAGAGGTGGGTGATCATCCGGGTGTTGCCCAGCGTATTGGGCTTGACCCTCGCGAGATCCAGGAACTCGGCCACGCCCTCGTCGGTGGAACGCAGGAGCTCGGAGTAGACCTCCGGGTCGACGGCGCTCTGCTCGGCCATCACCGTGAACCCGTTGCGCAGGAAGAAATCGACCTCGAAAGTCAGGCAGAAGACCCGTGAGACGCCCAGCTCGCGCGCCTCGTTGAGCAATTTCGCCAGCAGCCGGTGTCCCACGCCGTGGCCACGCCAGGCCGCATCGCTGGCCAGGGTGCGGACCTCGGCGATGTCCTCCCACATGACGTGCAGTCCCCCGCAGCCGATGACATTGCCCTCTGCGTCCTCGGCAACGAAGAATTCCTGCAGGTTTTCGTAATAGGCGACGGCTTCCTTTTCCAGCAGCACGCGGTCCTCAGCCAGCGGTCTGACGAGGTTGCGGATGCTCTTCACATCGCTGGTCTTCGCACGCCTGACGGTAAAGGATTTCATTCTTGTATCCTATGCCCGGCGTTGGCGCCCATCGTGAATTGTGTAGCGGGCCCAAGGCCCGTTGACGCAAAAACGCCTGGGGTCGGCATCCTTGCGGATACCGACCCCAGGCGTTTTTTGCTTGGTCTTAGCCTTCGATGGCGATCGGTGCGGACTCGCCCTCGATTTGCGGGGTCCCGCCTTCGCCGTGGAAGGTGAACGTCGCGTCGTCGCCCTCGCCCTCGACGTCGACCTTGATGTGCTGGCCGGGGACCAACTCGCCAAAGAGGATCTTCTCCGAAAGCTGGTCCTCGATGTCGCGCTGCATGGTGCGGCGCAACGGACGGGCGCCCATGGCCGGGTCGTAACCGCGGGTCGCCAGCAGGACGCGGGCGGCCTGCGACAGCTCGATGGTCATGTTCCTGTCGACCAGGCGCTTCTTCAGGCGGCCGAGGAACAGGTCCACGATCTCCACGATCTCGTCCTGGGTCAGCTGCGGGAAGACCACAACGTCGTCAACACGGTTCAGGAACTCGGGGCGGAAGTGCTGGCGCAGCTCTTCCTGGACCTTGGCCTGCATCCGGTTGTAGCCGGTCTTGGTGTCGGAGGACGACTGGAAGCCGGTCATCACACCCTTCGAGATGTCGCGGGTGCCAAGGTTCGTGGTCATGATGATCACGGTGTTCTTGAAGTCCACCACGCGGCCCTGGGAGTCGGTCAAGCGGCCGTCTTCCAGGATCTGGAGCAGCGAGTTGAACAGGTCCGCGTGGGCCTTCTCGACTTCGTCGAAGAGCACCACGGAGAACGGGCGACGGCGGACCTTTTCGGTGAGCTGGCCGCCCTCCTCGTAGCCGACGTAGCCCGGAGGGGCACCGAAGAGCCGCGAAACCGTGTGCTTCTCCGAGTATTCGGACATGTCCAGGGTGATCAGCGCGTCTTCCTCACCAAAGAGGAATTCCGCCAGTGCCTTGGCCAGCTCGGTCTTGCCGACGCCGGTCGGCCCGGCGAAGATGAACGAACCACCGGGGCGGTTCGGGTCCTTCAGCCCGGCACGGGTGCGGCGGATGGCCTGCGAAATGGCCTTGATTGCCTCGTTCTGGCCGATGACCCGCTTGTGCAGCTCATCTTCCATGTTCAGCAGTCGCGTGGATTCTTCCTCGGTCAGCTTGACCACCGGGATGCCGGTGGAGTTGGCCAGGACCTCGGCGATCAGGTCGGCATCGACCTCGGCGATCTCGTCGAGTTCGCCGTTCTTCCAGGCCTTTTCCTTCTCCGCGCGGGCTTCCTGGAGCTTGCCTTCCTTGTCGCGCAGCGAGGCGGCACCCTCGAAGTCCTGCGCGTCGATGGCGGCTTCCTTCTCGAGGCGGACCGTGGCGATTTCCTCGTCCATGAGCTTGAGCGCCGGAGGGGCGGTCATGCGGCGGATGCGAAGTCGCGCGCCGGCCTCATCGATCAGGTCGATGGCCTTGTCGGGAAGGAAGCGGTCCGAGATGTAGCGGTGTGCCAGCTCGGCGGCCGCGACCAGTGCGCCGTCGGTGATCGAAACGCGGTGATGGGCCTCGTAACGGTCGCGCAATCCACGCAGGATCTGTGTGGTGTGCTCCACCGAAGGTTCCTTGACCTGGATCGGCTGGAACCGGCGTTCGAGGGCCGCGTCCTTTTCGATGTGCTTGCGGTATTCGTCAAGCGTGGTTGCACCGATGGTCTGGAGTTCTCCACGGGCAAGCATCGGCTTGAGGATCGAGGCTGCGTCGATTGCGCCCTCGGCCGCACCGGCACCGACAAGGGTGTGGATCTCGTCGATAAAGAGGATGATGTCGCCGCGGGTGCGGATTTCCTTGAGGACCTTCTTCAGGCGTTCCTCGAAGTCACCGCGGTAACGCGAACCGGCTACCAGGGACCCGAGGTCAAGGGTGTAAAGCTGCTTGTCCTTGATGGTTTCCGGCACATCTCCGCGCACGATCGCCTGGGCCAGGCCCTCGACGACTGCGGTCTTGCCGACACCGGGTTCACCGATGAGCACCGGGTTGTTCTTGGTGCGGCGCGAGAGAACCTGCATGACGCGTTCCATCTCGAACTCCCGGCCAATAACCGGGTCGAGCTTTCCCTCGCGGGCAGCGGTCGTCAGGTTGCGGCCAAACTGGTCGAGCACGGCCGAACCGGCAGGAGTGCCCTCGCTCTGTCCACCGGAGCTAACACCGGCACCGGCGGTTTCCTTGCCGCCCTGGTAGCCGGAGAGCAGCTGGATGACTTGCTGGCGCACGCGAGACAGGTCAGCACCGAGCTTCACCAGGACCTGGGCGGCAACGCCCTCGCCCTCGCGAATCAGGCCGAGCAGGATATGCTCCGTGCCAATGTAGTTGTGCCCCAACTGCAGCGCTTCGCGCAGCGAGAGCTCGAGAACCTTCTTGGCGCGGGGCGTGAAGGGGATGTGGCCGGAAGGAGCCTGCTGGCCCTGTCCGATAATCTCTTGGACCTGCTCACGCACGGCACCAAGGGATATGTTCAGCGACTCAAGGGCCTTGGCCGCTACTCCCTCGCCTTCATGGATGAGGCCGAGCAATACGTGCTCGGTTCCGATGTAGTTGTGGTTGAGCATGCGCGCCTCTTCTTGGGCAAGCACGACAACGCGACGGGCACGGTCGGTAAATCTCTCAAACATGCGGCACACTCCTAGCTAACACGTATTTCGATGCTACGCATCAAATTAGGGCTCGTGTTGGATGTTCGCCCAAGGGATAACATTGTTCACCCTCGGCGTTCTTCTTCGCATTAAACAAACTCGGGGGATCTGACCCATTTCAATGGATCCGATCCCCCGAGCTTATTGCCTACCCCCACAGCGGCGGGAGCCCGCAGGCTCCCCAGAAATATCAGAAGTCGAAAGTTCTACTTGGACTTGGAACGCGATTTCTTCGCCTGGGCTGCATGGTAGGCGGAGATGACATCGGCCTGCAGGCGTCCGCGGGCGTTGACCTTGACGTTGTTCTCCTTGGCCCAAGCACGGATGGCCGGGGCTTCCTTCGGAGTGAACTGCTTCGAGGTGCGTGCGACCTTGATGTACGGCTTGAAAGCCTCGCGGAATGCCGCGGCATGTTCCTCGTTGAGGTCGATTTCATAATGCTGACCGCCGATACCGAATACGATAGATTCGACTGCCTCGGAACCATCAATATCATCAATCAATGCAATTTGGACCTGACGTGCCATTAGCTTCTCCTTGCTGTGGTGGGAATTCACATGAACACATTAACGGTTTGCGCCCTTGTGTGTACCCATAACATAATCATAACAACGGATCATCCAGCAAGTGGGAATTCAGATATTGGGCTAATTATCAGCTTTCGGGCTTTTGTTGTCCTCTTGATGCGCCGTTATATTAATTTGTTCGTCCACTTTGGCTTCTGCTGCACGCTCACTGCGATCCACATTGGATACGGCACGAATGACAAACCAAAACACGAGCGCAACAACAATAGTTGGAAGAAGTTCCTCAATATAGGGCATATTAAGCCTCCGGCTTTAGCAGTGGGAAGAGGATCGTTTCCCGAATTCCAGTGTCTGCGAAGAGCATGACCAAACGGTCAATCCCCAACCCAATGCCACCCATGGGCGGGGCTCCGTATTCAAGCGCACGGAGGAAGTCCTCGTCCAGCTGCATGGCTTCGTCGTCGCCGTCGGCAGCCATACGGGACTGCGCGGTCAGGCGTTCTCGCTGGATCACGGGGTCAATCAGCTCGGAGAACGCGGTTCCCCGTTCCATCCCTCCAATTACCAGATCCCAAGCTTCGATAATTCCCGGCGTGCTGCGGTGCGGGCGGGCCAGCGGCTGCGCAGCCGGCGGATAGTCGTAGACGAAGGTCGGGTCGATAAGGGTCGGTTCAACGATTTCGCCAAACAATTCAATGACCAGCTTTTGAGATTCCCACTTTGGGTCGACTTTCACGCCATGCTTTTCGGCAACTGCGCGCAGGGTTTCAACGTCGGTGTCGGGGGTGATTTCTTGGCCCACGGCTTCGGAAAGTCCGGGATAGACGCCCAACCATGCCCATTCGCCATCAAGGTTGATGGTGCCCTTGGAAGTTTCGATTTGGCGGCCGGCGCCAACGGCATCGGCGGCATTAAGGATGATTTCCTTGATGCGGTCGGCCATCACGAATTGATCCGCATAGGCTTCGTAGGATTCAAGGGTCGTGAACTCCGGGGAGTGCGTCGAATCCACGCCTTCGTTGCGGAAGATCCGCCCCAATTCAAAGACGCGGTCAATGCCGCCGACGACGGCACGCTTGAGGAACAATTCGGTGGCAATACGCAACGTCATTGGCTGGTCAAAGGCATTCAAATGCGTCTCAAACGGACGAGCAGAGGCACCACCGTGGATCAGCTGCAGCATCGGGGTTTCAACCTCGACGTAGTCGCGGGCATGCAGAGTGTCGCGCACCGCGCGCGTGATTGCCGCGCGCTTGTAAACCATCTCCCGCGCCTCATCGCGCACGATCAGGTCGGCATAGCGCTGGCGCACGCGCGTTTCCTCGTTGAGGTCCGCGTGCAACACCGGCAGTGGACGCAGCGCCTTGGAAGCCATTTGCCAATCACTTGCCATGACCGAAAGTTCGCCTCGGCGCGAGGCAATGACCTCACCGGTGATCAGCACGTGGTCACCCAGGTCCACAAGGGCCTTCCAGTCGGCAAGCCTTTCCTCGCCCACGTTGGCGAGAGAAAGCATGGCCTGGAGCCGGGTACCCGTACCTTCGGGGCCGCCCTCCTGCAAGGTGGCGAAGCAAAGCTTGCCCGTATTGCGCATGAAGACAATGCGCCCGACGATGCCGGCCTGGAAGCCCGTGGCGGTGTCGGGGGCAAGGTCCGGGAATTGCTCCCGGATCTCATGCAGCGAGTGAGTCCGTGCAACGCCCACTGGATAGGCTTCTTCTCCACGGGCCAACAAAGCGGCACGCTTGTCCATGCGCACCTGGCGCTGGTCGTTGGTCTCGGTGGGGTTAGCTACTGGGGCAGTTTTTTCGGCAGTCACAATATCCAATTCTAGTCCGAATATTCTGCGCGCGGGCTGAGAGGTGGGGAGCAACACCTCAAGGCCTTCTTCGAACCCCGAATAGAATGAAGAGAGCAGGGAAGAAACCATTCTTCAAACACCCGACGGTGGTTGACTCGCCCTGTATTTCTAGGGGAACCGCATGCTCCCGGCCACCACCGAATCCTGGTCATGGGTGGTGCTCTCCATTCTGCGCTCATCTCTCGGCCATTCGCCGCTGCCCTCAGTGCTCAGCTGGACGAGGCCTGGGCGGTGGATCTCTACGACCGTCGTGGGCGTGGCAAATCAACCGTTCAGCTTGCCGACTATTCCATGGACACCGAGTTCGCTGACGTGGCCCTCGTACCGGGGGCGCTCTGGGGCACAGAGAGCCCTTATGGCGCACGTCCGGTCCCCGGTGCCTGGCCGTCTACGGTCCGGCGATCAACCGCGTTTCCTCAATCGAGACGGGGTGGCTGAAGGTATTTTTCGATGACGTCGAGGCGGGAAGGACGAGTCGCGCGCTGGCACACATGCATCGTGGCATGAAGTTTTCCCGCAAACTGAACAAGGGTTCCCGAACCGATCCTCGCGGCATTGCCGGCCGGGACTTCGCGCACCAAGGCCGGAGAGCTTGCCCGGAGCATGCTTCCCATCGGGGTGGGAGAACTGCGGGCAGCTCTCCCAGAGCCGCAGTCCGCAGACAGCTTTGCGGTTCTTCCGCGTAATACGCATTTCATGGCAGGTGCCAAGAGCGCAGCATATTTTCGACCAACGGCACGCAAGATTCATGAGGTCGTTCCGGGATCCATATACCTCGAACGCCAAGTGCATTCACGGCTCCGTTCGGGCGGCCTTCGCTGTATTGCTAGATGACACCGGCGACTACGTCGCCGCGTTACAGCATCGCGGTGAAACCGCTTCCGTTGCCCTGCACACGCGTGGAAAGGGGCAACGGAAGCATTCCTGACTACCAGATCCTGACGCGATCCTTGGGGTCCATCCACATGCCGTCGCCGGGCTTGGTGTCGAAGGCTTTATGGAACGCATCCATATTCTTGGGCACCTGGTTGCAACGGAACTCACCGGGTGAGTGCGGGTCAGTGGTGATGCGGGTGACCATGGTCTCCGGGCGGGTCAGCGTACGCCAGCACTCGGCCCACGAATAGAAGAACCGCTGGTCACCGTTCAAACCATCTATAACTTCGTCAGCAGCCACGCCGCGGGCAGCCAAATCCAGCTTGTAGGCCGTGTACGCAATGCCAAGTCCGCCCAAGTCCCCAATGTTCTCACCGAGGGTGAGCTTTCCGTTGACGTGGTGTTCCGGCGCTTCCGGCGGTACCAGCGCTTCGTATTGGTCGACGAGTTTGCCGGTGAGCTTTTCAAAGGCTGCCCGGTCCTCGTCGGTCCACCAGTTTTTCAACTGGCCCGTCCCGTCAAACTGGGACCCTTGGTCATCGAAGCCGTGTCCTATCTCGTGCCCGATCACCGCGCCTATGGCGCCATAGTTCGAAGCCGCGTCCCGGTCGGCGTCGAAGAAGGGTGAGCGGAGGATTGCCGCCGGGAACGCAATTTCATTCAACAATGGGTGGTAGTAGGCGTTGACGGTCTGCGGGAACATGAACCACAGCTCACGGTCCACACCGTCGTCGATCTTCTTAAGTTCACGCAGGAACTCGAATTCGTTTGCCGCTGCGAGATTGGAAATCACATTGTCGGCCACGGTGGAAATGGTGGAATAGTCGATCCACTCGTTCGGGTAGCCGATCTTGGGCCGGAACATGGACAGCTTCTCCAACGCCTTGTCCTTGGTGTCAGGGCTCATCCATTCCAGCTCCCCGATGGACTGGCGGTAGGCATCAATGAGGTTGGCAACCAGAGCCTCCATTTTGTCCTTGCTGCGCTCTGGAAAATGCTCGGCTACATACAGCTGGCCGATGTCCTCGCCCACGGCTCCTTCGGTGAACGCCACACCACGCTTCCAGCGCTCACGCAGCTCCTGAACTCCGGAAAGCTTCGCCGAATAGAAGGAAAAATTCTCGTTGACGAATGCGCTGGACAAGTAAGGTGCGTTGGACCGGATCAGCTGCACTGCTAGCCAGTGTTGCCATGAAGCCAGCGATTCGCTGTTCAGCACCTGCTCGAGCCCCTTCAGATAGCTCGGCTGCCAGACATCAACCTCGGCGAAATACTTTTCCTCGATGCCGGCGCCGCGAAGCCATCCGGAAAGAGAAGGAATGTGCTCCAGGAGGGTCGAGGCATCCATCAGGTTGTAACGCGCCTGGGCGTCGCGGCACTTGACCCTGTCCCAGTGATGGGAGGCCAACGCGGTTTCCAACGCGACGACGTCCTGCGCTGCGGCCTCGGTGTCATTGATTTCCCCAAGTGCCAGCAAACGGCCCAAGTGCTCCCGATATTCGCCAAGGAGTTCGGCGAACTGCTCTTCGCGGTAGTATGACTCATCCGGCAGTCCAAGTCCACCCTGAATCAGGGTGAGGAGATTTCGCTCCGGCGATCCGGCATCCGAACTAGCACCTGCCTGGATGAAACCGGACACACCTCGCCGGAAAAACGATCCGCTGAGGGTGACAAGTTCGGCAATCGACGTGGTGGCATAAATGGATGACAGATCGGTCCGGATGGGTTCGACTCCACTGGCTTCGATCCGCTCCTCGTCCATGAAGCTTTCATAGAGGTTCGCGATGCGCTCTTTGCGTGCGTCAGGGGTCCCGTCAGCGGCGATCCGGTTGTCTTGGGCGCTTTCAATGATTGCCCGCACGGCGGCCTCGGAATCGTCTCGCAGGGCCATGAAGGAGCCGTAGCTACCTTGATCCGCGGGTATCTGTGCAGTAGATAGCCACGCCCCATTGGCATGACGATACAGATCATCCTGTGGCCGAACGTTGTTGTCACGGTGGTTCGCGTTTGCCATCGGCTTTGCTGCGTTGGTAGCAACTGACGAATCGGTGCTCATATCTGTCCTATCCATTCATCCGCGCGTACGCCGTGGCCTTTTCAGCGGTAGGGCAGAATCGCGTCCGCACCGCGGGGAAGCAGCCAGGGCATACGCATCGTGTTCCACGTCTCAACGATTCACTGTACGCGTCTGAAGTGAGAATTTGAGACTATTTTTCACGGTTACTCCAGCGGTGAAACGCATCAGCCTTGGGTCTGGTGGCATGTCGACGCTACGACCGCATCAGGGCGGTGTGCGGTCGTTGGTGCTTGGGGGCGAGCCAGGATGGCGATGTTTTCCACAGATGCTGTGGATAACGACCGGCT